>JAJEAZ010000309.1 GCA_022824105.1 Alphaproteobacteria bacterium | reverse complement strand
GGGCATCACCCACGTGGCGTTCAAGGTGGCATCGCTTGAGTCCGCAAAGGCGTTCCTTGCGGAGAGCGGCATTCCGCTCAGCGGCCAGTTCTCGTTCAAGGACCTGCGGGCGGTCTTCATTCGCGATCCCGATCGCAACGTCATCGAGTTAGACGCCTACGCCGGAGAGGAGCCGAAGACACGGGCCGAACCTGCTGAGGATTCCGGCTACCAGGCGCATCCATAGACGGTAGACATGGCTCGGTGCGCCTGCACCGCCGTGAGCAGCCCGCTGTCCGCGCCAGGTGGCCGTTCGGCTCGGCAAGCGCGACGATCATGACGCCGCCGGAACGGACCTGCTCCTCGGTCACGAAAGTCCTGACGCCGCCGATATGCTCTGGATGGGCATGGGAGCAGATTACGGCGCGGATTGGCTTGTCCGTGATCCGGCGAGAGTCTTCGACGACCGGCTCGGTGAATTTGGTGGTCGGTGACGGTTCGAATTTGGCGTTCTGGCGGGCCAGTCTGGATTGAGCGATCACGGGCTGGTTCAAGTCCTGCGCTTTGCAGAGGCGGCGCTGTAACGCCGCAATTCGCCCCGGTCTGTCTCTCAGACCCTTCCGGCGCTGGCGATGGCGGCGACGTTGAGCAGGCCACGCACGGTGGCGTTCGGCGTGACGATATGGGCCGCACCGCCATAGCCGAGCAGGATTGGACCGATCGGCTGGGCGTTGCCAAGGGCCGACAGCGCGTGGATCGCCGCATTGGCCGCGTCCATCCCCGGAAAGACCAGGATGTTGGCGCGGTCGGTGAGCCGCGCTTCGGGCAGGAAGCGGTCGCGCGCCGCCTTGTCGAAGGCCAGGTTGAGCTGCATCTCGCCTTCGAACTCGAAATCGGCTTGCGTCTCGGCAAGGATTTCGGTCGCACGGCGCATCCGGGCCGCGCTTGGGCTGGAATGGGCGCCGAAATTGGCATGGCTGATCAGCGCGACCCGCGGGACCTGGCCGAAGGCACGGACCTGCGCCGCCGCCGCGCGGCAGATCCCGGCAATTTCCCCCGCATCCGGTTCGTAGTTCACATAGCCGTCGGCGATGAAGACGGTGCCGGTATCCATGATCAGCGGCACCAGGGCCGAAACGGTTTCCGCCTGGGTTCCCAATATCTGGTCGACCCGTTCCAGATGGGTTGAATAGTGGCCCGTGGTGCCGCAGATCAGGCAGGCCGCTCCACCCTCGCGGACGTGCATCGCCGCGGCCAGCGTGTCACTGGTCCGGAACAGCTTGCGGGCAGCCTCCGGGCCGATCCCGTCGCGGGCACGCAGACTGTGGAGCTTGGCGCCGTAGCGCTCGATCAACTCTTCGGCATCGTGGTCGAACACTTCGAAATCCCTGTCGGGCGCTACGCGCAGGCCCATCTCGGCGCACAGGGCGGCGATCCGGCCTGCCCGCCCGGTGGCGACGGGCGTCGCGATTCCCTCATCGAGGATGTCCTGGATTGCCCGGAGCACCCGCCGGTCCTCGCCCTCGGCAAAGATCACCTTGCGCGGTGCCGCCCGGGCGCTGTCGAAGATAGGCTGCATCAGGAAGCTGGTTCGGTAAACGAAACTGGAGAGCCGGCTGCGGTAGGCGTCGAAATTCTCGAGTGGCCGCGCCGCGACGCCACTTGCCATCGCCGCCTCGGCGACGGCCGGTGCGATCGCGCCGAGAAGCCGCGGATCGAAAGGGCGGGGCAACAGGTAGTCGCGGCCGAACTTCAGCCGCTGTTCGCCATAGGCGCGGGCGACCTCGTCGGTGATGCCTGCGCGCGCCAGTTCGGCCAGTGCGGTGACGCAGGCAAGCTCCATTTCCCTGTTGATGGCCGTCGCGCCGATATCGAGCGCGCCGCGGAAAATGAATGGAAAGCACAGGACGTTGTTGACCTGGTTCGGATAGTCGGTCCGCCCGGTGCAGACGATGGCGTCCGGGCGCACGGCGGAGACTTCCTCGGGCATGATCTCCGGCACCGGGTTGGCCAGCGCCATGACCATCGGTTCCGGTCCCATGCGCCGGCACTGTTCGGGGCTCAGCACGTTCGGCCCGGAAAGACCGAGAAAGATCTCGGCGCCGTCGATCGCGTCGTCGAGCGTTCGGGCGTCGGTGTCCTGGGCGAAGGCGGCCTTGTGCGGCTCCGCGCTGCGCGCCTTGTGGACGAGCCCGTCGATGTCGACCAGCCAGACGTTCTCGCGCTTCAGGCCGAGGTCCAGAAGCAGGTTCAGGCAGGCGATGCCGGCTGCGCCTCCGCCGGTCGAGACCAGCTTCATCCGGCTGAGGTCCTTGCCCAGAAGATGCATGCCGTTGACGATGGCGGCGGCGACGACGATGGCGGTGCCGTGCTGGTCGTCGTGGAAGACGGGGATGTTCATCTCCGCCTTCAGCCGGTTCTCGACCCGGAAGCAGTCGGGCGCCTTGATGTCCTCCAGGTTGATGGCGCCGAAAGCCGGCTCGAGCCGCCTGATCGTGTCGGCCAGCGCGTCCGGATCGCTCTCGTCGATCTCGATGTCGAAGACGTCGATGTCGGCGAATCTCTTGAACAGGACAGCTTTGCCTTCCATGACCGGTTTCGCCGCCAGCGCCCCGATATTGCCGAGGCCGAGCACGGCCGAGCCGTTGGTCACGACGGCCACCAGATTGGCCCGGGCCGTGTAGCGCGCCGCATCGTCCGGCCGTTCGGCGATCGCGCTGCTCGCCTCGGCGACGCCCGGCGAATAGGCCAGCGCCAGGTCGCGCTGGTTGGCGAGCGGCTTGGTCGGGCGGATCGCCAGTTTGCCCGGCCGGCCGGCCTCGTGATAGCGCAACGCGTCCCGGTCCATGTCCCTTCACTCCTTGCGGCGGAAAGCGGCCGAAGCCGTCCTGGACCGTAGCACAGAAACGGGGAATCGACGGCGCGCCGGAGCCCGGCCGACAGACCTCCGGAACCGTGCGCAGAGGCCGGACGGATACCACATCTTGAATTCGGGACTTTGGGAATCGCTACATATTGTCATCGTTCGATAGCGGCGTATAATCCCATCACTTATTTGCGACCGGGGCGTTCCGGGGATTGAACATGGACGGCATGGCGAACACATCCGGCAACCTGCACGACCGTTCTTTCGACGGCAGTCGACAATCGCGCGCGACGGACCCCGGCCCCATGACCCATGTCTTCCACCGCTCGCTCTCGAGCACGATGCCGACGGTGTCCCACGGCGAAGGCGTTTACATTTACGATACCGAAGGTCGGGAATATCTCGACGGCTGCGGCGGGGCGGCGGTGTCCTGCCTGGGGCATTCCGACCGGCGCATCAAGCGCGCGATCGCCGAACAGCTGGAGCGCATCCCCTTCGCCCACACCGGCTATTTCACCAACGATCCCGTCGAACGGCTGGCGGAAAAGCTAGCCGACCGGGCGCCCGGCACGCTCGACAAGGTGTTTTTCGTCAGCGGCGGATCGGAGGCCATCGAAGCGGCGCTCAAGATGGCGCGGCAGTATTTCGTCGAACGCGGCGAGACCGGGCGCACCCGGTTCATCACCCGGCGCCAGAGCTTCCACGGCAACACGCTGGGCGCGCTGGCCGCCGGCGGCAACCGCTGGCGCCGGGCGCAGTTCGAGCCGCTGCTGATCGAGACCCACCGCATCGAGCCCTGCTACGAATATCGCGGGCGCCGGCTCGAGGAGACGCCCGAAGTCTACGGGCTGCGCGTCGCCGACGAACTGGAAAGGAAAGTCCTCGAACTCGGCCCCGACACGGTCGCCGCTTTCGTCGCCGAGACCGTGATGGGCGCGACGGCGGGCGCCGTGCCGCCCACGCCGGGATATTTCAGGCGGATCCGCGAAATCTGCGACCGCTACGGCATCCTGCTGATCCTCGACGAGGTGATGTGCGGCATGGGCCGGACCGGCACCATGTTCTCCTGCGAGCAGGACGAGGTGGTCCCCGACCTGCTGACGCTGGCGAAGGGACTCGGCGCCGGCTACCAGCCGATCGGCGCGGTGATGGCCGCCGACCATGTCTTCCGCGCCTTCGCGGACGGCAGCGGCTTTTTCCAGCACAGCCATACCTATATGGGTCACCCGGTCGCCTGCGCCGCGGGCAACGCCGTGATCGACGCCATTGAGGAGGACGGCCTGCTCGCCAACGTACGCGAACGGGGCGACGAGCTGCAGGCGAGCCTGCGCCTGAAGCTCGGCCAGCACCCCCATGTCGGCGACATTCGCGGTCGCGGCCTGCTGATCGGCATCGAGATCGTCAGGGACCGCGGCACCAAGGAGCCGTTCGAGCCGGAACGCAAGCTGCCCGCGCGCATCAAGGCGGCGGCGCTGGACGAAGGGCTGATGATCTATCCGATGGGCGGCACGATTGACGGCCTTTCGGGCGCCCATGTCCTGGTCGCGCCGCCCTACACCATCGACGCCGGCCATGTCGAAGCCATCGTCGAACGGCTGAGCGCGGCGCTCGACGCGGCGCTCGCGGCGTAGCCGGCCCCATAACCAACCCCACAACCGGCGGGCTCGCGGTGGCTGTGGTCCCGACCGGCAATCCGTGCCATCATCCGCGCAGGATCGGACGGGAGCGAAGACATGGCGCGATTTGTCGTTTCGCCGCATATGCGGCTGCACGAATGGGTGGCGGAGGAGAAGGGGTACTTTTCCGACGTCGGGCTCGACTACGCGTTCCGCGAGCAACTCGGCTCGCGCGACGGCAGCTATCACGACCTGGGCGACAAGGTCGGCGCCTACCAGACCTTCGAGGAGGGGCGGACCTGCGATGTCAGCGCCGCCTGCCACTGGACGGTCAACGCCGCCGCGGCGTCCGGCCACGGCAAGCTCTATGCCGGCTGCTACTCGGTTTCGCCCTGCGGGATTTTCGTCCCGGCGGACTCCGCCATCCGCCGGCCCGAAGACCTGGCCGGCGTGCCGGTATCGGTCGGCTACCAGTCGGGCAGCCACTATTCGACCATCCAGACGCTCGAAGAATTCATGGCGCCCGAGGACATCCGGCTTTCCTTCGCCGACGGGCTGCTGTTCCGCCGGCTCGAATTGCTGGTCGACGGCGCGGTTCCGGCGGCCAGCCTGTTCAGCGGGCCCTTCTACTTCGCCGAACAACTCGGTTTCCGCAAGATCGTCGACACCAGCTTCATGATGGCGTCGATGATCACCGGCGATCCGGAGCCCGGCGACGTCGAGAAGTATTTCGAGGCCCTGCGCCGCGCCCAGGTCGAAATCGACCTCAGGCTCGAACTGTACCGCCACCACTACAGGCGGGAATTTCCGGAGCGATTCCACGACGAGATGGACGTGCGCCGCTTCGGCCCCGGCGAACGGCTGGTCTTCGAGCCCTACACCGAGGAGATTTTCGAACGCTCGCGACGCTGGGTCGCCGAGCGCGGAATCTTTCCCGACGGCGGCCTCGGCGACGCCTCGTACCGGGAATCGATCTACGCCGCGGCGTGACCCGCGCCGGAACCGCCCGGCGCGGCGCTACGGGTTCTGGTCCCAGTCCGGATCGTCGCTCGGGCTGAGCGGCGTGTCGCCGACTAGCAGGCCCTTGCCCGGAATATAGTTGATCTCCAGCCGGATGCCGTCCGGGTCCTCGAAGACGAAATAGTAGTAGCCCGGCGCGAAGTCGCCTTCCAGCGGGCCGCGGTCGATGACGCCGCCGATGCTGCGGACTTTTTCGGCGGCGGCGTCGACATCCTCCCGGCTGCGCGCCCGGAAGCAGAAATGATGCAGGCCGACCCGGTTCTGGGCGAAGCGCTCGCCGGCATATTCTCCGGCGCAGCGCTGGATGCCGAGCGCCGTCCGGCCGCCGACATGGTAAAGGAAGTTGTTGCCGTCATAGACCTTCTTCAGGCCGAGGAAGGGCAGCAGTTCCGAATAGAATTCCCGCGCCTCTTCCCACTGGCTCACTGTCAGAATGATGTGGGCGGCGCCGTTGATCTCGATCATCCGTTTCTCCGCGCGATACCCGGCAGGCGCTAGGCGGCCGTTCCTTCCGGCTTGTAACCGGGCAGCAGGTTCTTCTTGGTTTCCTCGTCCCACTCCAGCATCAGCTTGCCCAGCTCCTTGCCGGCGTCGTAGCCGCGGCGCAAGGCGGGCCGCTGCTGCAGCGCCTTGTACCAGCGCCGGACGTTCGGGAACATCTCCAGATCGACCTTCTGCCCCTTGTAGGTGATGATCCAGGGCCAGCACGCCATGTCGGCGATGGAATAGTCGCCGGCGATATACTCGCGGCCGTCGAGGCGGCGGTCGAGCACGCCGTAGAGCCGCAGCATTTCGGCGCGGTAGCGCTCGATGGCGTAGGGAATCGGCTCCGGCGCATAGAGCGAGAAATGGCCGGCCTGGCCGAACATCGGGCCGACGCCGCCGAGTTGCCACGACAGCCATTCGAGCACGGTCTTGCGCCCGCGCAGGTCCGCCGGCAGGAAGCAGCCGGTCTTCTCGGCGAGGTAGATCAGGATGGCGCCGGACTCGAACACCGGCAGCGGCGGGCCGCCGTCCGGCGGATCGCGGTCGACGATCGCCGGCATCCTGTTGTTCGGGCTGATGGCGAGGAAGTCCGGCTCGAACTGATCGCCCTTGTAGATGTTGACCGGGACGATCCGGTAATCGAGCCCCATCTCCTCCAGGGCGATGGAGATTTTCCAGCCGTTCGGCGTCGGCCAGTACCAGGCGTCGATCATGGGCTCTTTCCCTCCGGCGCGCTTGCAAACCCGGCGCGGCGGGCCACAATACCGCGAGGCGATCCCGGGAGGAGAGGAAACATGCCGACAGTGACGAAAGAGGCGGCGTTCGAGGCGTCGGCGGACGAAGTCTGGGCCGTGGTGCGCGGTTTCGGCACGCTCGACGAATGGCTGCCGCCGGTCGTCGGCTGCGAGACCGACCGGGAGGGGGTCGGGGCGTTGCGCACGCTCACGCTGGCCGACGGCGCCGTCGTTGTCGAGCGGCTCGAAGCCCATGACGATGCGGCGCGGACGCTGACCTATTCGATGACCGACGCCGGCCCGATGCCGCTGGTGGACTATGTCTCGACCGTCGCGGTGAGCGCGAATCCGGACGGCACGGCGACCATGCGCTGGTCGGGCAGTTTCGGCGTGTCCGGCGCCGACGAAGCCGAGGTCGCCGGCTCGATCGAAGGGCTCTACCAGTCCGGGTTGGACTCGGTGGCGGAGAAGCTGGCCGGGTAACAGTCCCGTTCGGCGCGCTAGCCCTTCTCCGCCTTCTTCTCTTCGAAATATTTCTTGGTCGTGAAGCTCAGCCCCCGGTCGGCGTAGCCGCGGCACTGGCGGTCCTTGAACTCGACGGCCTTTTCCCACTCGTCGACGTCATACATCTCGCGCTCGGCGACGCAGCGGATCTCCGAGACCGTGCGGGCGTCGAGGCCGAGCTTTTCGGCGATCTCCTCATCGGAGAAGCCGGGCCGGCGCTTTTCCGCCGGCATGTGCTCCGGATAGTTGACCTGGATCGACTGGGCCATTTCCACCACCCTGTCGCGGTATTTCCGGTAGACCTCGGGATCGACGAAAAAGAAGGGCATGGCCGGCTCCTATCTCAGCTGGCGCTTGTCGGCGCCCACGGGGCAGACGCGCATACATTCGAAACACTGGCCCTGGCTGATGTTGGCGTAGGTCATCGACCACAGCGTGCGGGTCATCAGGTTCGAGTTGAGGATCATGCGGCGGCGGTCCCGGTCGTCTTCCTCGAACAGCTTCTCCATCGCCTTCTGGAAGCCGGGCACCCAGTAGGTCTGCACCCGGGTGGTGCAGCGCGCCGCGTCGAACCGCCGGCTGGCGATGCGGCCGTCCTCGAGCGTGCCGCCGATGCAGCCGTCCTCCTCGATCGGGCAGACCGCCATGCACGGCGTCTTGCCGATCTCACCGTACATCTCCACGCATTGTGGCGCCGGGCAAGCGGGCGTCTCCGGCTGCGGGTCCGGGGCGAGCGGCAGGGTGGTGATGACCGCGGAATAATACATGAAGCCGTATTCCGGATGCAGCACCGGGCCGGCCAGGCTGGCCGAGCCGCAGCCCGCCAGTTCGGCGGCCAGCGACATGCTGAGGAAGGGCTGCCGCCCCTTGTCGAGCGCCTGCGGCACGTTGAGGGCGTAGTAGCCGTAGGTGCGCTCGATATGGGTCGCGACCCGGTTGCCGAGAGCGGAGATGCGGTCGGTGGTCGAACTGACTTCCATATGCTCGTATTTCGGGCTCCGCCAGTCGGCCGCCCGGGGCTGGGCGCCGCCCATCACGACGACGGACTTGGCGCCGGGCAGATAGTCGACCGGCCGCTTGCCCTCCGGCGCGGCGGTGAAGGCCCCGGCGTCGGCCACACCCATCACCGTCGCGCCGCTCTTCAGAGCGAAGGCGCGCAGGTCTTCTTTAATGTTGCCGGCCGCGCCGGCGGGGATGTTGCCGGCTGCGCCCGCCGCGGTCTTCTCGTCTGCCATCGCGCTACTTCAGCTTGCGTTCCTTGCGCCCGATCGGGCATACGCGCATGCATTCGAAGCACTGCGCGACGCTTTCCTTGTAGAAGCTGACCGCGCTGCACGACCGGGCGAAGAAATCCGAGTGGATCATCATCCGCCGCTTGTCCCCGTCCTCCTCCTCGACGATCTGGTCGAGCGCTTTCTGGAAGCTGGAAATGCCGAAATTCATCGAGCGCGAAACGCAACGTTCCCGGTCGTAATAGACATGCTCCATGTTGCCGTCCGCGTCGATCGAACCGTCGAGGCAGCCGCCGTCGTCGGCCGGGCAGGCCGCCATGCAGGGCGTCTTGCCGATATGGCGGTAGGTCTGCACGCACATGGGCGCCGGGCAAACGCCCTGTTCGAGCATGTCGTCGTAGTCGAGTTCCAGCGTCGTCAGGCAGGCCGAGTAGTAGAGCAGCCCGTATTGCGGATTGAGGATGATGTTGGCGGCGAAAGAGCGGGTGCCGCAGCCGGCCAGCACGGCGGCCAGCATCATCGACATGCGCGGCTGGTAGCCGGCGGTCGGCAGGGCCGGGCCCTGCATCGCGTAGTAGCCCAGCTTGCGCTCGATATGGTCGGCGACGAGATGGATGGCGCGGTCGTTGGCGAAATCGTAGCCGTTGACCTCCATGATCCGGTGATCGGGCGATTGCCATGCCCCGGCGCTCGGCCCGCGCACGCCGACGACGATGACCGATCTGGCGCCGGGCAGGATATCGTAGGGCCGGTAGCCTTCGGGGACGTATTCGTCCCAGCGCTCGACCGGCGCGATCCCGACGACGTCGCCGCCGGCCTTGAGCGCGAGCGCCTTGATGTCGGCGGTCCGCCGGGTCCGCTCCGGCAGCCGCGGCGCGGTCTCGCGCTCCTCCGGACGGGTCGCACTACTGGTGGACATGGATTTTCACGGACTGCGCCGTCGCCGTTTCGCGGATGCCCTACACGTTAGAGAATTGCCGTTCCCGGTCAACACGGTCGCCGGCCGGTCCGGATTAAGCCGAAACCGGGCCGGAACCGGCAAAGGCCGATAGACCTGCTGCGCCGGTTGCGCCAGACTGTCGGCGAACGGGAACGATCGGGATGGAGGCAGCGGGAGCCGCGGCCCGATCCGATGGCGGGGGGACGGCGCAGGAATGTCCGACCCATTTCAGTTGCCGGCGTCGCGCGACGAGATCCGGGCGATCCAGAGCCGGCGCAAGCGCGCGGCCTTCGAGCGGGCGCAGCGGGCCGGATGGTACGCCGGCAAGCTGGACGGCATCGATCCGGACCGGCTCGACGATCCGGAGGAGTGGGCGAAGATCCCGATTCTCGACAAGGACATCCTGCGCCGGTGGTCCCACCGGGAGTTCATGGACCGGCTCTGCATCGTCGACAACACCGACATCGCCGAATACTGGCGCTCCGGCGGCTCGACCGGCAAGCCGGTCTTCTATCCGCGCACCTTCGCCGATGTCGACTACGGCATGCTGTCGTGGCGCCGGGCCTGGGGCGTGACGGAGACGCCGCCGGGCGAACTGGCGCATATCTGTTTTCCCATCGGCGTGCATCCGGCCGGGCAGGTCTGGGCGCGCGGCGCGCACGGCGCGGGGGTCGGTGTGCTCTGGGCCGGCGCCGGCAACGCCATGCCGACACGGGTGCAGCTCGAACTGATAGAGAATATCCGGCCCACCGTGCTGGTCGGCATGCCGAGCTTCGCGCTGCATATGGCGAACATCGCCGACGCCGAAGGCATCGACCTGCGCGACAGCAGCATCACCCGGATCATCACCGCTGCCGAGACCCTGTCCGACGCCAAGCGCGAGAAGCTGGGCCGCGAGTGGGGCGCCGAGGTCTACGACGTGTTCGGCATGTCCGAGGCCGGGCTGATGGGCGGCGAAGGCCACGCCCATGACGGCATCCATATCTGGACCGACATGTATTTCATCGAGACGGTGGACGAACGGACGCTGGAGCCGCTCAACGACGAGCGGCCCGGCATGCTGCTGGTCACGCCGCTGGTCACCGGCCACGCCACGCCCTTCCTGCGCTGGAATTCCGGCGACATCGTCTCGCTGCACGACGGCGGCGCGACCGGCCACCGCTATGCCGACCTGTTCCCGATGATCCGCCACGCCCACCGCACCGCCGGCTTCTTCAAGGTGCGCGGGATCAACGTCAACCACACGGATTTCGAGGATTTCATCTTCGCCGACCCGAAGGTGAACGACTTCCAGGTGGTGCTGACGACCGCGGACACGGGCCTGGAGGACGTCCTGCTGCGCCTGGAGCTGAAGCGCGGCGCCGACGCGACGGAAGCCGTGGATACGCTGCGGTTCAGGATCCGCCAGACCTTCGAACTGGCGGTCGCGACCGAGGTGCTGCCCAACGGCGAATTGGGCAAGGATTTCGAGAAATTCATGAAGGCCCCCCGCTTCGTCGACCGGCGGGTGTAGGGCGATGCTGGCCCGTCCGGGTGTCATGATCCGTCACGATCTGTCATGGGGTTTCGGGTGTGTAGTGAAATGTTATGGTGCTTGATGCGATAAACTCTTCTCTTATTTCCTACCATCTTATTCGGTCGCGACGACGACCGCCAGGCACCGGCAGCACTTCGACGCTCCTCAGAGCCGAAATTGAGGTCTGCATTCAGACTCCCACCTCCTGCTTGCATCGCAGAGGCGATTGCCAAATCAGGGACCCTGCCGGAAGGCGACCCGCCCGAACCGCCTACAATTCGCTCAATGACAGATACACTCCAGTTGATGAGCCGATCGGTTTGGCAGGCGGGATCGGAGGAAGAGTCGCCGGGTCGTGGCACAGAATCACACGCCCTGTAATTTTGCGTTCCAGGCGAGAGCTGGTATGATGTCAATAGTCCGAATTTCAGGCGGCGTCGCGAAACGCGTGAAAGGCCCAGACGGGAGCCGGCGAGATGTTGCCGGACTTGCGAGAACGTAATTCCAGGATCGTCACAGCTTCCCATACGTTGTGACCGTTTGGCCGAAGGACCGATGATCGCCTCGTTGCGGAGCGACTCGAGAAACGGCGACCGCAAAGGTCATCCCGATCGGCATTGGGTAATCCGGGCCGGCCTCTATCGTGTCGTAAAACGCTCGTTTGTCGGTATACGCAAGTAATGGGGAGGGCGGGATGATTGCAGACAGTCTGATACTGAACGCATGGTATGCAGCCGGGCTAGCCGCGCAGTTCCCGGCCGGCGAATTGCAGGGCCGCGTTATCGGCGGCAAGCCCGTCGTTATGTGGCGCGCTGCGGACGGAACAGTCGCCGCCTTCGACGACCGCTGCGTGCACAAGCGTATGCCGCTGTCCGCCGGTCGGCTGCTGGAGAACGGTCTGCTCGAATGCGCCTATCACGGCCTTTGCTACGATGCCGAGGGAGCGTGCGTTAAAATTCCGTCCCAACCGGACGGGCCGATCCCGGCGCGGGCGAAACTGCGCCCTTATTCTGTCATCGAGCAGGACGGGCTGGTCTGGATATGGCCGGGCAATCCGGAAAAGATCGGCAACTGCCAGCCGCCGCGGACGCCGGAAATCGTCAGCGAAGAATGGGATACGGTCTGCTCCGATACACTTCGGGTGAAGGCGAACTACCGCCTGGTCATCGAGAATCTCCTGGACATCACGCATTTCTATCCGCTGCACGACGGTAATATCGGCGACGAGGCGAACAGCCGGCTCCCCGTCAGATTCGAAGAGAAGATCATCGACGGCAATCACACGATCAAGTCGATCCGGCACGCGGAGAACTACAAACAGCCGCCGATGATGGTCGACTGGTTCGGCCTGGAAACCGTCGACCGCGACCACACGCATCACATGATGAATCCGGGCCTGACCCGGGTCGAGATTCGGGTGGCGCCCCCCGGAAAACTCGGCGCCGGCGAGGACCGCGGATACGTCCTCTATCACACCCACATGCCGATCGACCGGGAGCATGTCGAGTGGCACTGGGTTGTCAATACGCCGGCCTGGTACAGGCATGCAGACGGATCGCGGTCCGTTGCCGAGCGCTTTTCGGAAACGTTCCCTTCGGTGGTGGAGGAGGATCGCTGGGCGCTCGAAAAGCAGCAGGCGATGTTCGCATACGACGACGACGGCTATTCGGAAGTCCCGCTCAAGGCGGACAAGGCGGTGATGGGCATCCGCAAGCTTTTCGCTGCAATGGAGGCCGAAGAAGACGGCAGTTTTCTAAGGTAAGTAGAATATTGTTGCAATTCTTCGGCGGTTCAGACCGAAATCCGTCCCGGTGAAAACCTGTTCGATCTCGGGATGGACCGTTCGCTGCCGACCAATTCGACGGAAGCGAGAACATCCAGCTCGTTCACACTAAAATGCAGATGAGTCGAGAAATTTACGTCCTCGTCTCCGATGTGTCGGGCGTTAAGGGTGAGCACGGGATGGCTATGCGGGATTTTCGTTGCGCAGATTGTATCGCTGCCTGAATTAGCACAATTGGCCGTGCTGTCTCCCCATCCTGTCATCCCGCTCCGAAATCGAACTGGTCCTTGAATTGCCTCACAGGCACCGTTCCGCAGGTACAGCCTGGGGAGTCGAAGTGCCGGAAACTTCCCGCGGCAATTCTCCCTCCCGGTTTTACTGTGAGTAACGGAAACCTGGAACAATTCGGCCGAGGACCGAGCGAGACCGAATTACCTGTGTGTTCGTTCTTCTTCCAGGTACGAAAAGGTGGCGGGGGGCGTTTCCGAACCGGTCCCGACGGTCCGAGACCGGTAGGCGAGCCACCATCCGTACGAATTTGGCCACAGTCGGAAATCCGGGTCGGCACCCAGCTCTCGGGCTGCATGAAGCGCCCAATAAGGGTCATACAGGGCTTCGCGGCCTATGGCGACCAGATCGCACTGACCGCGCCGGAGAATGTCTTCGGCCTGCCGGGCTCCGGTGATCAGGCCGACGCCCATCGTGCGGACCCCGGTGCGCCGGCGTATCTCCTCCGCCAAACCCACTTGGAAACCGGGCTCCCGTCGTCCGCGGATGGCGAAGCCGTGGGCTCCGATGCCGCCGGACGAGCAGTCAATGATGTCGACGCCGAGCTTCTGCAGTTCGCCGACGAAAACCGCGACCTCGTCCATTGTCCAGCTGGGGTCGCCTTCGTCGCTCGCCGACAGGCGCAGGAAAACGGGCTTTTCCCGCGGCCAGACCCGGCGCACCCGTTCCGCCACCCGAAGGGGAAGGCGCATACGGTTCTCGAGGCTGCCGCCCCAGGCGTCGTCGCGCCGGTTCGAGACGGCGGACAGAAACTGGTGTAGCAGATACCCGTGGGCCGCGTGGATTTCGACGACCTCGAACCCGGTTTCGTGCGCCCGCAAGGCCGCGCTGCCCCAGGCATCGACGATGGCGGCGATCTCCCGTGCATCCAGTGCGCGGGGCGGCCGGGCGCCGTCGAACGGGGAAATGGCGCTCGGCGCCACGCTTTCCCAAGGCGGCTCGCCTGCAGCCGCGTCGCTGTCGTCGAGCGCCGCGCCGCCGTCCCATGGCCGCCGCGAACTGGCCTTGCGCCCGGCGTGGGCCAGCTGGATGCCGGGTACCGCGCCCCTGTCCTTCAGGTAGCGGGTAATGCGCCGCAGCGCTTCCGCGTGATCGTCCGACCAGATGCCGAGATCGCCGTGGGTGATGCGGCCGCGGGCCTCTACAGCCGTGGCTTCGGTGAAGACCAGTCCGGCGCCGGCGAACCGCCCCAGATGCTGGAAGTGCCAGTCGTTGGCCAGACCGTTTGTGGCCGAATACTGGCACATGGGCGAGATGACGACGCGGTTGGGGAGCTCGATCCCGCGCAGTTCGAGCGGCGTGAATAACAGGGGAGTCGCGGCGCTTTCGGACACCTCGGGACCTCCGGAACGGCGCCGTTGCCGATGCGGCGCTTTCGAGTCCGCCTCGCCGCCGCCTCAGACTTCGCCGAGATAGGCCTTGCGGATATTCTCGCTCTTCAGGATGTTTTCGGCCGTGTCGCTGATAACGATCCGGCCGTTCTGAAGCACATATCCCCGGTTGGCCACGGACAGCGCCATGGTGGCGTTCTGCTCGACAATGAACATGGTCGTGCCGGTCGCCTCGATTTCGGCGATGATCTCGTAGACCGTCTCCACCAGGGCCGGCGCCAGGCCCATGGACGGCTCGTCCATCAGGATCATCTTCGGGCGCGCCATGAGGGCGCGGGCGACGGCGACCATCTGCTGCTCGCCGCCCGAAAGCGTTCCGCCGATCTGGCCCAGGCGCTCGCGGATGGCCGGAAACAGCTCCAGCACCCGGTCCATGTCCTCCTGGGTCCGGTTGCTCTTCTCGCGGCGATGGACGTATGCCCCCATGAGCAGGTTCTCGCGCACTGTCATGGTCGGGAACAGGCGCCGGGCCTCGGGCACCGGCGCCAGACCCATGGCGATCACCTCGCCCGTCGACAGGCCGTCGATGCGCTTGCCGCCGAACCAGACGGAGCCGGACACGGGCTTCACCAGGCCGAGGATCGTCTTCATTGTGGTCGTCTTGCCCGAGGCGTTGCCGCCCAAGAGCGACACCACCTCGCCCGGGTAGACCTCCAGGCTGACCTCCTTGAGGATTCTGATGGACCCGTAGTAGGTGACGACATCCTCAAGCTTCAGCAGCGGCGTCGCGGCTTCGGTTTCCGTTGCCGCGGCGGTGGCGCTTTGCTGCATCGGTCCTGCTCCCGTGGCCTTCTCCGCTCCCCGGAACCATAGTGCTCGGCCCCGCACCGGCACAAGTGCCGGGTCGTTCCGGAGCGCGACCGCACCAGGACTGTACGATCCGAGACCGCCATTGCGCTCTGGAGTCCCGCGCCCGGATGGGACATCATGCGGGGAGCCGGGAAACTCCGGTGGCCTGGAGACCGGCCCGACAGCGCGATACCGGCAGGAAACCGACTGCCGGCGTTATACGATCAGCGCGGAGAAACAGAGCTTGCCGCTGGAGAACCTCAACCATTTTCTCGTGGCCGCCGACGATCTCGAGGCGACCCGCAAATTTTACGTCGATGTCCTGGGTCTGGAAGAGGGCTTCCGGCCGCCCTTCGATTTCGCCGGCCACTGGATTTATCTCGGCGACCGCGCGGTGGTCCACCTGGCCGATCACAGGGACTATCTCGACAAGGTCGATCATGTCCGCGACGGCTCCGCAGACGCTGCCACAGGCCCGATCGACCACATCGCTTTCGAGGCCACGGGCCTGCAGGACATGGTCGAAACGCTGGCGAAACACGGCGTTCCGGCCCGCCACCGCAAGGTGCCGGACGTCAACCTGCACCAGATCTTCGTCCACGACCCGAACGGCGTTCTCATCGAGTTGAACTACCCGGCGGACGAGGGGGCGGACATTGACCTATCCGGATAGAGTGCGATTACGCTATTCGGAAGCGTAACCCGTAATTCTGAAGTAGTTTGCACCTTCGGCCAGCGATGCTCGCCCGTGGACCGGGGCGCGAACGAGGGAGGAGACCATGGTACTTGGACATCGCATTCACGGAGACGGCCCCGAGAAGGCCTTTCTGTACAACGACTGGCTGGCCAGCGCGGAGAGCTGGGACCCGACGCTCCCCTATCTCGATACCGAGCGCTTCACCTACGTCCTGACCGACCTGCGGGGCTACGGCGAGTCCCTGGACCAGAAAGGCGAATACAACGAGGTGGAGGGCGCCGCCGACACCCTCGCGCTGGCCGACCACCTGGGCTACGACAGGTTCCATCTGGTCGGGTTCTCCATGACCGGCATGGTGGTCGAGCGCCTGGCCATCGACGCGCCGGAGCGCATCAAGAGCGTCGTCGCCGTCGGCCCCGTTTCGGCGGCCGGCATCAAGATGAGTGAAGAGGAGCGCCAGTTCTTCGTCGATGTCATCACAAACGACGACAAGGCGCGGGAGCTGGCCGACCGCATCACCGGCGGGCAGCTGTCCCGCCAATGGCAGGACGTGAAGCTGCGTCTGGCCCGCGAGACCCGCACGCCCGAGGCCGCGCGCGGCTATCTCGACATGTGGACCCTGCACGATTTCTCCGACGAGGCCGGGGCCCACGCCGTACCGTTCCTGGTCATCGGCTGCCGCTACGACCAGCCGAATTTCCTGGAAGACGACATGCGCAACACCTTCCTCAAGTGGCACAAGAATATCGAGCTGGTGATGATGGATTGCGGCCACTGCCCGATGCAGGAGATGCCGATCCGGCTGCAGACCCTGATGGAAGACTTCATGAACCGGCACGCCGGCTGAGGCCGCGCGGCCGGACGCGCGGCAGGCGGGAAGTGGCGACGAATATCCTGCGTCAGTGCCTGACGGCCCGCTTGCCGAGATAGGCCTCGATGACGGCGGGGTGGGTCGAAACCTCGCGGAACGTGCCCTCGGCGATCTTGGTGCCGTGGTCGAATGCGAAGACCCGGTGCGCCACGCCTTCCACCAGTTTCATGTCGTGCTCGATCAGCAGCACCGTGTGGCCCT
This sequence comes from Alphaproteobacteria bacterium, assembly GCA_022824105.1. Lineage (GTDB taxonomy): Bacteria > Pseudomonadota > Alphaproteobacteria > Bin95 > Bin95 > Bin95. The sequence continues at coordinate 18,239 of JAJEAZ010000309.1, read as the reverse complement.
TTTCGTGAATGCGCTGGATGTCCTCGATGACGCCGCGCGTCTCGGTCGGGTTCATGCCGGCCACGGGCTCGTCGAGCAGGATCAACTTCGGTCGCGAGGCGACGCAGCGGGCGATCTCCAGGCGCCGGCGATTGGCGTAGGAGAGCGACGAGGCCGGCTCGTTGCACATGCTGATGAGCCGCGCCCCGAACATCGAGAGCGTCTCGAGGGCCGCCTCCTCGGCGCCCTTGTCCTGCCGGCGCAGCGATTTGGGTTTTGCCAGCGCCGAGAAGAACCCTGCGTTGACGCGGGAACTCATGGCCACCAGCACATTTTCCAGCACCGTCAGGTTGGGGAACAGGCGCAGCGTCTGAAAGGTCCGGGCCAGGCCCTGGGCGTTGATCTCGTGGGTCGGCAGGTCGAGCAGGTTGCGGCGCTCGCCGCCGAACAGGATCTGCCCCGAGGTCGCGTCGTAGAGATGCATGATCAGGTTGAAGAAGGTCGTCTTGCCCGAGCCGTTGGGCCCGATGATGGCGGTGATCTCGCCTTCCCGGACCTCCAGGCTGAGATCGTTGACCGCCAGGACGCCGCCGAAATTCTTGGTCAGGGACTCGCTGGCAAGGATGATCGCAGCGGTATCGTCTGCAGCCATGCCGATCCGCTCCGCCGCCTTACACCTTCACTTCGTCCGGCAGGCCCGGGGCTTCGGCGTCGTCGCGTCCGGACTGGGCGATCAGCGTATTGATCTTCTCGGCCTGCAGTTCGCGGCGCCGGCGCGAGTTGGGGAACAGGCCCTGGGGCCGGTAGATCATGATCAGCACCAGGGCGCCGCCGAACAGCAGCATGCGCAGGTCCTCGAACTCGCGCAGACGCTCCGGAATCAGGGTCAGGGCAACGGCGCCGACGACCACGCCGGCGATGTTGCCCATGCCGCCGATGATGACCATGGCCAGGATCATGATCGAGGTCAGCAGCACGAAATTGTCCGGATGGACGAAACCGATCATGTGGGCGAACACGGCGCCGCCGATGCCGCCGAAGAAGGCGCCGGTGGAAAAGGCGATGATCTTGAGCCGCCGCACATTGACCCCGAAGCACCGGGCGGCGACCTCGTCCTCGCGGATGGCCTCCCACTGCCGGCCCAGGTTGGAATCCCGCAGCCGGATGCTGACGAAGATGGTCAGCACCGCGATGATCAGGGCCAGGAAGTAGAAGTTCATCTGGAACGGCAGTTCCAGGTCGCCGATCTCGATGGGAGTGACGAAGTCCCAGCCGAAGATGGAGGGCGGCGGGATGTTGATGACCCCGTCGGTGCCGTGGGTGAGGAAAGTAAAGTTGCGGTGCAGGAGGTTCATGATCAGCCCGTAGCCGAGCGTCACCAGCGCGAGATAGTGGTCGCTCACCCGAAGCGCAGGCCAGGCGACCAGGAACCCGAAAAAGGCGGCCGTGAGCCCGCCCAGCGGAAGCCCGATCCAGAAGCTTACGTCGAACATCACCGCGAGCTGCGAACTCATATAGGCGCCGGCCGCGAAGTAGACGGCGAAACCAACGTCCAGCAGGCCGCAGAAGCCGAGCGTGATGTTGAGTCCCAGGGCCATGATGGCGAAGATGGCGGCAAGCGCGCCCAGGTGAATCAGATAGGGGTTGTCGAGGAAAACGAAAGGAAACACCGCCAGCAGCGCGATCAGGACAAGCCGGGCGAAACGCTTGTCCTTCGCCAGGCGTGCTCCGGCCCACCGGTTGAGCTTCGGCATGCGGCCCCAGCCGATGGCGCCGGCGATCAGGAGCAGCAGGAAGCCCGTCACCAGGATCGTGTCCTCCAGGGCGATGCCGACGAGGAAGGCGGCGAACAAAGCCACCTGGCAGCCGCCCAGAATCAGCCGGTCCCTGGACTTTTCCACCAGGCTTCGCGTGTCCTCGCGGGCGACCTGGGTATCTATGAAATCGACTTCGGGCACCGCGCCGGCTCCCTTGCCTCAACCCATTTTCTTTTCCGGCGCCCGCAGGAGGCCCGAGGGGCGGAACACCAGGACCACGATCAGGAGCAGGAACACGAAGACGTCCTTGTAGCGCGAGCCCTCCGGGATCAACGCCACCACCAAAACCTCCACGGCGGCGACGATGTAGCCGCCGAACATGGCGCCGTAGATGTTGCCGAGGCCGCCCACGACGGCGGCGGTAAACCCCTTGATGGCCATCACCCATCCCATGTCGAAACGGATGGAAAGATACAGGAGGCCGTTCATGACCCCGGCCACGCCGCCCAGCGCAGAGCCGAGGAAAAATGTGTTGCGGATGACGATGTCCACGTCGATTCCCATCATCCGCGCCGCGTCGAGGTCCTCCGACGTCGCCCGCATGGCGCGACCGACCCAGGTCTTGGCAACCAGCAGGTAAACCCCGTAGACGAGGACGATGGACGAGAGAATCAGCCCGATTTGCGTGTAGTCGAGGACCACCGAGCCGAGTTGGAAGCTGTCGTATTTGAAGGGCGAATAGAAGGCGTGGGGGTTGGCGCCTTCCGGGAAGAATTCCTTGACCGCCTCGCGGACGACGATGCCCACCGCGAGCGACGTGACCAGCATGATCAGCACCGGCATGCCGCGCACGGGGCGGTAGGCGAAGCGCTCCATGAGCGCGCCGATAACGGCGCAGACGCCCATGGAAATGACGAACATCAGGAAGATGATCAGGAGCCCGCTCTGAAGGCCCAGGTCCTCCGCCAGCCAGGCGACGACAAGCCCCGTGAATCCGCCCAGCATGAAAACCTCGCCGTGGGCGAAGTTGATCAGCTTCAGGACCCCGAAGAAGAGCGTGAAGCCCACGGCCACCAGGGTATACATCCCCCCGATGGTGAGGCCGTTAACCAGTTGCTGAATCCAGGTCTCGAACACGGGTCGAGGCTATACTTTCGCAAGGCGGCGGGCATCCGGGCCGAACCCGGCCGCCGCCGATTTGAGCCGGGGCCGCCGGGAGGGCGGCATACCCTCCCTGCGGCCCCGGTCGATCGGTCGATACTGCTGGGAAGACCGGTGCCGGATTCCGGCAGACCGGTCAATCCGCGATCTTCTGGAACTTCGTGGCCGCCCGGTCGGTCCGGTAGAGCAGCTTCCACTTGGCGTTCTCGACCCGGAAGATGCCGATATGCAGGATATCGAGCATGCCGTGCTCGTCGAAGCCGAAATCCCCGATCGTGGTCTTGTACTGGCCCTTGTTAAGTTCGGCCAGAAGCGCCTTGCGCGTGACCTTGCCGGCCTTGGCAAGGCGCGCCACGGCCTGCACATAGACCTGCCCCGCTGCATGGGCCATCGGCCCGAAGGACTCGAACGGATCCTGGAACTTGGCGGCATCATAGGCCTTCACGAAGGCCGTGCCGCGTCCTTCCGGATAGTGGTCCAGCGGCAGTCCCCAGAAGCTGGCGAGCGTTCCTTCGGAAGCCTTGCCGGCGACCTTGATGTAGGTGTTGGAGAACACGCCGCCGGAGCTCATCATCGGCACGTTGAGGCCGAGTTTGAGCATCTGCTGGCGGAACAGCGCCGCCTCCACCATGTGGCCGGCATAGAAGACGGCGTCCGGGTTCATGGTCTTGAGCTTGGTGATCAGGGGCGTGAAATCCTTCTCGCCCAGCTGCACGCTTTCGCGGCCGATGATGCGGCCCTTGCCGTGCAGCTTTACGGCCGCCTTGGTGAACTCGTTGACCTGGGTCACGGAGAACGCCGTGTTGTCGTCGATCGTGAAGATGCGCTTCAGCTTGGCGTAGTTGGTGGCGTAGGTCGCCAGCATCTTCATGTTGATCAGGTCATAGGGCGAGTTCCGGAATATGACCGCGCTCTTGTGGAACGGCCGCGTCGAGCGATGGTCGTTGGAACCGCCGAGGATTGTGGGCAGGCGATAGCGGTTGTAGATGGCGTGGGTCGCCAGCGCGAGACCGCTGCTCCAGCAGCAGAAGGCGCCGATGACCTTCGAATCGGCCCCCGCCTTGGTCGCCAGGCTCGCCGCCTGGGCGCTGTCGCCGGCGTTGTCGCCGCGCACGACCTCAAGCTTGACCTTGCCCATGACGCCGGAGGCATTGCCCTGGTCGATAGCCAGCTTGAACGAGTTGAACATGCCTTCGCCGAACGACGACCAGGGTCCGCTCAGCGGCAGGTTGACGTAGAGTTTGTAGGATTGCGCACTGGCTTGGCTGCCGAGCAGCAGACCCGTCATCAGTACGGCCGAAATGATCAATAAAGTCCGTTTCAACATCTTCAGTACCCTCCCTCCATCAGGTTCCCGGCGCCTCTGCGCGGCGCGCTGTCCCGAATTGCCAACTCGCCCCGTGCGGGGCCTGCAGTGGAATTCCGCACAGCGCAGAAATCAATCGTTCATCGCCGGAAAATATGATCGTATGCACCTAACTGCTGCCCGGTCAAGTCAGGGTATGGCGGGGCTGTGTCCGTCCGGGGAACCGCGCACGGCAGGATTTGGGGATGCCGCTCTGCGACCGCCGGCGATATCCCGTATCGGCAGACCGGCCGCTCGCTGCGCGTGCACCTGCAAAAATATTGGCAATCGCAGGGCCTCGCCCCGGCTCCGGAAAAATTGGCGCTGACCCCAAACCGCGATTCGTTATAGGGTGAAACCGGGCTTCCGACTTTGTCGGGACCGGATGTAAACCGGAATGTCGTTACAGGAATTTTCCGGGCAGCGGCGTCTGTCGTCCCGGGAATAGCCGTTCGAGGGGGTTGCGCCATGACGGGCGTTGCCGAAGCCAGGACCTGCCGGCACATCTCGGTCAGGCCGATCAATCCGGCGATCGGCGCCGAGATTACCGATGTCGATCTTGGCCGGGAACTGGACGCGGCGACAGCGGCCGAGATCCTCGACGCCATCCTCGATCATCTGGTGGTGTTCTTCCCGGACCAGGACATCACGCCGGACCGGCAGGCCGCCTTCGCGCGCCGGTTCGGCGACGTGCCGGAAGTACCGGATTCCATGTTCCGGGTGCACCCCGACAATCCCTGCGTCTCGGTGCTCGAGAACGACGCCGAGCGGCCGCCGACGGTCAACAACTGGCACTCCGACTATTCCTTCGCCGCCAGACCCGATTTCCTGTCCGTCCTCCACGCCCGGTCCATCCCCGACGTCGGCGGCGATACCATCTGGGTCAACATGTATGCCGCCTACGAGGCCCTGACCGACCCGATGAAGGCGCATCTGGCGGGCCGGGTGGCGACCCACGATTTCATGAAACTCTACGAGCGGCCGTTCAAACGCCACCTCTGGAAGGGCGAGCGGTTCGAATACATGGAGGCGGCCAGACTCGAACATCCGCCGGTCGGCCATCCGGTCGTCAGGACCATCCCGGAAACCGGGCGCCGGGCACTGTACATCAACGAGTCCTTCACCCGGAACATCGAGGATCTGGACGAACGCGAAAGCGCGAGCCTGCTCGACTACCTGTTCGAGCATATCCGCACGCCGGAATTCCAGATCCGCTATCGCTGGGAACCGGGGACCCTCGCCGTCTGGGACAACCGTGTGACGGTCCACTACGCCGTCGCAGACTATCACCCGCGGCACCGGCTGATGCACCGGGTCACCGTGCTCAATCACGAGGCGCCCCAGGCATGAATCCAGGCATGAATCCGGGCATGAATCCGGGCATGAAGCCAAACATGAAAGTCGCCCCATGAAGATTGTCGGGGCAGAGACGATCCTGGTCTCCGTTCCCTTCGAGGCCGGCGGCATCCCGCCGTGGAGCTTCGGCGGCGACCCCAAATGCGCCTTCGACACGCTGTTCGTGCGCCTTGAGACGGATACCGGCCTGGTCGGCTGGGGCGAGGCCTTTTCCCGCAACGAGGACACAGCCCTCAAAAGCCTGATCGATACCCGGGTGCTGCCGCTGGTCGTGGGCCGCGAGGCGGCGGAAATCGCCCGGATCAAGTTCGACCTGGAGTTCGAGTTGCAGAATTTCGGCCGGGTCGGGCCCATCGTCTACGGCATCTCGGCCGTGGATACCGCGCTCTGGGACATTCGCGGCAAGGCGTGCGGCGAACCCCTGGTCAACCTGCTGGGCGGGCCGTTTGCCGGCGAGCTCGAGGTCTACGCCAGCCTGCTGCGCTACGGCAACGTGGACGACGTCGTACGCATCACCCGCCAGGCCGTCGAGCGGGGCTACCGCTATATCAAGCTGCACGAGATAACGATGCCGGAGATTGCGGCCGCCTGCGAAGCGGCCGGCGGCGACGCCGTCGTCATGCTCGACACCAACTGCCCGTGGTCGGTGGAGGAGGCGCTGCGCTACGACGCCGAACTGGCGCCGCTCGGCCTCTACTGGCTGGAGGAGCCGGTCTGGCCGCCGGAAAACTACCGCGGCCTGGCGCGGGTGCGGGCGACCGGCCGCCACCGCATCGCCGCCGGCGAGAATGCCGGCAGCCTTTACGATTTCGTCGCCATGGTCGACGCCGGCGCCATCGACATCGCACAGCCCGACGTGGCCAAGACCGGGGGCGTGACCGAACTCTTGAAGATCGCCGCGTTCTGCGATGCTGCGAGCGTCGAATATGTGCCCCACTGCGCGCTGTTCGGCCCCGGACAGGTGGCGACCCTGCACCTGAACGCGGCGCACCGCTCGACGCCGATGCTGGAACGGCTCTATTGCGACTTCGAGGCCGAACTCTACGGCGGCGCGACCCTGCCGGTGGACGGGCGGCTGAAGGTCCCGCAAGGCCCCGGGCTCGGCCTTGAGCCGGATCCCGCGGTCATCGAACGATACCGCGTCGCGTAGGAAGCCGCGCTCCGTGACCGTCCTGCTCGAACATCGGGCCAAGGAACTGCTGCGCCGTTACGGTATTCCGACGACCGAGGCCCGCCTTGCCCGGAGCGCCGAAGAGGCTGCGACCCTGGCCGGTGCGGCCGGCGGCCCGGTGGCCATGAAGATCGCGGCGCACGGCGTCGTTCACAAGGCCGCGGCCGGCGGGGTTCGGCTCAACGTCGAAGCAGCGGACGCCGCAAGGGCATTCCGCGAACTCGCAGCGGCGGCAGATGCCGACAATATCGAAGGCGTCGTTGTCGAGCCGATGGCGCCGCCGGGACGCGAGGCGATCGTCGGCGCCGTTCTGGACCCGGTCTTCGGCCCCGTGGTCATGTGCGGAGCCGGCGGAACCGGGGTCGAGGAAACCGCCGACGTAGCGTTCCGGCTGGCGCCGCTCGGCGAGGCGGACATCCGGGACCTGGCGCAGGCGGCGCACTATGGCGACGGCGCCGACGGGCTCGAAGCGATCCTGGCGGCCGTCGGCGGTCCGGACGGCCTGCTGTTCCGGGAAAGCATCGCCGAACTGGACATCAACCCGGTCATCCTGTCCGGGGCCGGCGCCCTCGCGGTCGACGCCCACATCGTGCTGTCCGAAGACGGTCCGGTCGACCCGTCGGCGCTCGGATGTCTCGATCCTGCGGAGCGCAAAGACCTGCAAAGGCAGCTGCACGGCGCGCTGCGCCCGATTTTCCACCCTGCGGGCATCGTCGTTGTCGGGGCCTCGGCGACACCCGGGAAGCTTGGGTTCCGGATCGTCCAGAATCTGGTCGACTTCGGTTACAGGGGAAAGCTGTTTCCGGTCCATCCGACGGCCGGGAGCATTTACGGCTGCAAGGCCTACCCCGGCGTCGGCGACCTGCCCGAGCCGGTCGACCGGGCGATCGTCGCCATCGGCGCCCGAGGCGTCCCGGATGCGCTTCGCCAATGCGCCGCCAGGGGAGTCAAGGTCGCACAGGTGCTGACGGCAGGGTTCGCCGAGTGGGACGACGAGGGTGCCAGGCTGGAAAGCGCCATCGGCCAGGTGGCCAGGGCGACCGGCATGCGCATCGTCGGGCCGAACACCATCGGCGCCTGGTGCGGCGCGGCGAAAATCACCATGAGCACGCCGCGCCATGCCCCGGAGACCGCCGGCGGGATCACCTTCATTTCCCAGAGCGGCACCTATGCCTGGGACATGATCCACCGCGCGAAGGTTCTGGGCCTGCCGCTCGGCAAGTCGCTGTCCTGCGGCAACTGCGCAGACGTGACGCCGACGGACTATCTGCTCTACGCCGCCGAAGACCCGGACACCGACATCCTTGCCATGTATCTGGAGACGGACCGGGACGCCGGGCGCTTCTTCCGCCTCGCCCGCGAGATCGAGAAGCCGCTCGTACTCTTCAAGGGCGGCCGCTCGGCCGCCGGAATGCGCGCTGCGACCAGTCACACGGGCGCGCTGGCCGCCGACGGCAACCTGTGGCTGGCGGCGGCCCGCCAGGCCGGCGCGGCGGTGGTCGACAGCATGGACGAGCTTCTGGACGTGCTTCTGGCCCATGCCGCTTTCGGTACGGTCGCCGGCCGGCGGCTGGCGCTGTTCGGGTCCGGCGGCGGGGTCAGCGTCGTCTCGGCCGACGTCGCCGACGCCAACGGTATCGTCTTCGCCGACTTCGGCGACGAAACGCGGCAGCGCCTCCGGAAATTCGGCGTCCCGGGGACGAGCGTCGACAACCCCATAGACATTCCCGTCTGGGGCCTGAAGAGCGACGGCACCTTCATCTTCCACGAGATCGTCGAGCTGCTGGCCGCCGACGGCGGCGTGGATTCGATCGTCGCCTATATCGAGATGAACTCGATCTTCGAATTCTCCGACGACGTTGCGGCGGGGGAGGCGGAAATGGAGGCCATCGTCCGGTCTTTGCTGCGCGCCGACACGGCGGGCATCGCCCTGTCGGCCGTCCTGCGCACCGCGGGCGACAAGGTCCAGGACGATATCCTGCGGGATGCGCGGCCGCGCCTGCTCGCCAACGGCATCGCGGTCTATCCGACGACCGCCCGCGCCATCGGGGCCCATGCGCGTATGGCCGGATTGTAAGCGAGGCGGACCCGGTCGAGCGCATCGTGACATTCGGGGAGAGAGCAGGCCGTTAACGGTAACGCGGGACGAGATGGCGCCATGTGCCGGCGACCGAGCGTTTCCGGGCGTCGCGCCTCCAGTGTTCGATCCCGGCCAAGGCCTGTTCGATCGGGTTGAGGTCGGGCGAGCAGGCCGGCAGGAACCGGAGATGTGCCGCGCTCCGCTGTCGTGTGTCGTGAAATGTCATGTTTTGTCATGGTCCGTCGCAAACTCCGGTCCCGGACTGCCGGCCCGTTTTAGACAGACCGGTCTGTATTCGAAAAAAAATACACCGAACGAGGAATATTATCCGGTACCCCCGGCCCCGCGTCTCCGGAGATCCCGTTTCCGGGGCCCGCGTCTCCGGGCCGCATCCGGCGACGCCCGCAGCATTGTTCATTTAATGTTCTTTCCGTCTGGAACAAGGCCCGCCATGCAACTTTTTTCGCCCGCGCCTCCGGGAGCGGCGCGGGAACCGTGAGCGGGGGCGGCGTCCGGCCCTGAACGCCGCAGTTCGCGCCCCAGTTCGCGCCCCAGTTCGCGCCGGGGTCCGCGCCGGGGTCCGCGCCGCGGTCGGCAACGCGGGCTTGCGCTTGCAACGCCGCCGCCCTATTTTCCGCGCTCCCGGCCACTGCCGCCGGGCCGACGCCATACGGGGCGCCGCATAGGGCGCCGCGGGGGCACGGGCGGGAGATTGCGGAGAGGTGCCGGAGTGGTCGAACGGGGCGGTCTCGAAAACCGTTGTGCGCTTTGCGTACCGTGGGTTCGAATCCCACCCTCTCCGCCAATACGCCGCTCTTAGGACCTGTCCTGAATCAGGTATATCGAGACCTGACTACCGCCGGTTCGAGGCAGGCCAGCGGTTCAACCAGCGTCCATACCGATACCCGAATCTAGGTCTATATCTAGGTCTGTTGACTCTTGGTCCAGATTTCGCCTTGTGGCGCTTCCGCTGAGACCTGGCATTCCGGCGGCGGTGAACAGCAACACCGCCAACACCGGAATCGTGTAGACCATCTTTTCCCAGATCACCGATACAGCAAGGGTTATGGCCAAGACGACCATTGCGACGACCGTCCGATAGAGGAATGAACGAGCGCCAAAATCCTGCCCCAAAAGAGAAAGCATAGCTTCAACAGCCCCCTGTAAGCGTTGCGGCGACCGAAGCCGCACCGGCGCACCTAGCAGGTGTGGACCCCGGCGCGCGCATGTCGCCGCGCGGCTTCGGCCATGCAGAAACAGCACGCCGCGGCGACTACTGCAACGTGGCACACAGAATGCCCGATGCGTATTTGGATTTTGATCGTGTTCGAAGCTTGACGGCACGTCGCATTTCCTCATCTACCGGATTGCTCTGCGAAAGTGGTGTGGCTGTGCCGGTGAGCCCCCTCCCCCTAACCCCCTCCCCCGGAGGGGAGGGGGGATGTTTTTGCGGGAACCGCCGTGCGGAAGCGGGAAAAGCGCACGGAATACGGGCGTTTCGCCCCCCTCCCCTTGGGGGAGGGGGTTAGGGGGAGGGGTCTGCCGGGAAACCGATGCCGACGCCCTTTTTCTGCCTTCTCCGGCTTCCGCTGCCTCTACCGGAACCGCCCGCCCCCATCCCCCGCTGGCGCCGGCCGGCCCGCTTCCGCTACACTCGCCCCGGCAAACCGGGGAGGGACCCATGACGCTTTCGCTCGAACAGGCGCGCACGATCATCCGGACGGCGCTGGAGACGCGGGTCGAGATGGGGCTGCGGCCGCTCGCCGTGGCGGTGCTGGACGAGCGCGGCGCGCTGGTCGCCTACGAGCAGGAGGACGGCTCGACCCTGCTGCGCGAGCGGGTCGCCCGCGGCAAGGCGGCGGGGGCGCTCGGCATGGGCATGAGCTCGCGCCGGCTCGGCGAGATGGGCGCCGAGCGGCCGATGTTCATGCAGGCGCTGATCGACGCCTCCGGCGGCCAGCTCGTGCCGGTGCCCGGCGGCGTCGTGGTGAAGACGCCCGACGGCCATCTGTTCGGCGCGGTCGGCGTCTCCGGCGACACCTCTGACAAGGACGAGGCGGTCGCCGTCGCCGGCATCGAGGCCGCGGGGCTGGTGGCGAAGACCGACTGACGCGCCCCCGACGGCAGGGACGGCAGGGACGGCCTGCCGCGGACGCCGCCGCCCGCGCCGAACAGATGGCCGTCCGGAGGAGCGGGGCGCGATGACCGACACATCCGCCGACACATCCGCCGATATATCCGGCCGGGACTCCGCAGACCGGCTCCATCCCGACGCGAAAATCCCGGCGCCGCTGGCCGCGGGGCTGGCGCTCCAGATCGCGGCGCTCGCGCTGCCCGGCACGGTGGTGATCGCGACCGTCACGTTTCGGGCCGCCGGCCAGGCCGAGAGCGTTCTGCTCTGGGCCGTGTTCGCCTCGGTCGCGGCCTGCGGCGCGGCATCGCTGCTGCAGGCGTTCCGGGCCGGCCGGTTCGGCGCCGGCTATACCATCGCCATCGGCACGCCCGGGGCCGCGATCGCGGTGAGCGCCGCCGCGCTCGCCGCGGGCGGGCCGGCCCTGCTCGCCACCCTGGTCGTCTGCCTGGCGCTCTTCCAGCTCGCCTTCTCGGTCCGGCTGTCGCTGTTCCGGCGGGTCCTGACGCCGACCGTGACCGGGACGGTCATGATGCTGACGCCGGTCACCGTCATGCCGGTCATGTTCGAACAGTTGCAGAATGTGCCGGCCGGCGCGGCGCCGCTCGCTGCGCCGCTCAGTGCCGCGGCGACGCTGATCGTCATCGTCGGCCTCGTGCTGAAGGCGGGGCGGGGACTGCGCCTGTGGGCGCCGGCGATCGGCATCGTCGCCGGCTCGGCCGTCGCCGCCCTGTACGGCCTTTACGATTTCGCGCGGATCGGGCGGGCCCCGTGGATCGGCATTCCGGCGGTCGAACTGCCGGCCCCGGACCTCGACTTCGGGCCCGCCTTCTGGGCGCTGCTGCCGGCCTTTCTGTTCATCGGCCTGGTGTGCACGGTCCAGACGGTCAGCGGCGCCGTCGCGACCCAGCACGTTTCCCGGGCCGGCCCCCGGGCGGTGGATTTCCGTGCGGTTCAGGGCGCGGTGGCCGGCGACGCGGCCGGCAATCTCCTGTCCGGCCTGGCGGGGACGATGCCGCTCGGCTACCGTCCGACGGGCGTTACCATGATCGAGATCACCGGGATCAGCGCCCGGCGCGTCGGCGTTGCGCTCGGCGCCGCGCTGATCGCGCTGGCCGTGCTGCCGAAGGCGCTGGCCGTGATCCTGGCGATTCCCGGGCCGGTCGCCGCGGCCTTCATCACCATCACGATGGCGTCGATCTTCGTCACCGGCATGAGAGTGGTCGTCCGGGACGGGCTGGACTACCGCAAGGGCCTGATCGCCGGTCTCGGCTTCTGGATCGGCGCGGGCTTCCAGAGCGGCGCGGTCTTCCCGCAGCTCGTTTCGGACTTCGCCGGCGGATTGCTGCAGAACGGGATGATCGCCGGCGGCCTCGCCGCCACGGCGATGACCCTGTTCGTCGAACTGACGAAACCGCGGCGCAGCCGGATCGAACTGCCGTTCGAGCCCTCGGCCCTGCGGGAAATCCGGACGTTCGTCATGGCGTTCGCGGCGCGGAACGGCTGGGGCCCGGCCATGACGGAGCGCCTCGACGCGGCGAGCGAGGAAACCGCGCTGACCCTGCTGCACCGGGAAGACACCGGCGACGGCGACGACGACGGCGACGGGCCGCGGCGGCTGCTCCTGGTCGCGCGCCGGGAAGACGATGCGGCGGTCCTCGAATTCGTCGCCTCGACGGGCGAGGCGAACCTCCAGGACAGAATCGCCCTGCTCGGCGAGGCCGGCGCCGCGGATTCGATCGAACGGGAAGTGTCGCTCCGGCTGTTGCGCCACCTTGCATCCACGGTGCGCCATCAGCAGTATCGCGACATGGATATCGTGACCGTGCGCGTCGATCCGCCGGCGGCGGATTCGGGCGGACGGTCGTGACGTGGCCGTTCCTGCCCCCGACCGGGCAGGGCGGCCGTTCGGCCCACTTCCGGCAGCGGACGGGCCCGTTCAAGGAGGGGAGTGCCATGTATTTTGCGGTTATCGGTACGGACAAGCCGGGCGCAGTGCAGACGCGGAGCGACCTGCAGCAGGATTTCATCGCCTATCTGCGCGACCATCCGGGTCATCCCGATGTGACGGTCCTTAACGGCGGGCCCATGCTCGCCGAAGACGGCGAATCGATGGTCGGCACGCTCCTGACGGTCGAAGCGCCGTCGCGCGCGGCGGTGCAGGCGTTCATGGCGGACAGCGCCTACGGCAAGGCAGGTCTGTTCGCCGACGTGCAGATCCGGCAATGGGACTGGATGACCGGCCGCCCCGGATAAATCTTTCCGCCCTGCGCCGTAGGCGTTCGGCGGCCGGAGTAAGGAGACGGGATGTTTCCGAAAAACTGCTGGTACGTCGCGGCGTGGGACCGTGAGGTGCGGCGGCTGCATCCGATGCGCCGCATCCTGCTCCGCGAACCCGTGGTGCTCTACCGGGCGTCGGACGGTTCGCCGGTCGCGCTGGAGGACCGGTGCTGCCACCGCCACGCCCAGCTCTCGCGCGGGCGGGTCCGCGGCGACGAGATCGAGTGCGCCTATCACGGCCTGCGCTTCGCGCCCGACGGCGCCTGCGTCCATATCCCGAGCCAGGAGCAGATCCCGCCGTCGGCGCGGGTGCGCAGCTATCCGGTCGCCGAGAAACACCACTGGATCTGGATCTGGCCGGGCGATCCGGCCCTGGCCGACGAGCGCCGCATTCCGGATTTCGGCGTCATGGACCGTCCGGACTGGACCTGGCGCGGCGAGACCCTCGCGATCGCCGGCAACGCCATGCTGGCGATCGAGAACCTGATGGACCTGAGCCACCTGCCCGCCTTGCACCGCACGACGCTCGCCGACACGGCGATCCCGGACAGCGACATTCCCGTCGAGTACCGCATCGAGGACGACGAAATCCGGGTCGACCGCTGGGCGCTCGATACGCCGGTGCCGCCCTATTTCCGGCTGCTTGCCGGTTTCGCGCCGGACGCGCGGGTCGACCGCTGGATGAACACGATCTTCACCCCGCCGGCCTTCGTGCGCATCGATATCGGCGCCGCCGAGGCCGGCTCCGGCGTGCGCGAAGGCGACCGCAGCAGGGCGGTGACGACCTGGAATCTCAACGCGGTCACGCCGGAGACCGACGCCAGCGCGCATTATTTCTGGGCCCAGGCGCAGGATTTCGCCGGCGACGACCCGAGCCTCAGCGAGCTCGATTTCGCGCTGGTCCACAAGGCGTTCGAGGAGGACCTGGCGGTCATCGCCGGCCAACAGGAGAATCTCGACCTCGACCCGGCCGCGCCGCGCCTCGACCTCGCCGCCGACCGCGCCGGCGTCCAGGCCCGGCGCATGATCGAGCGGATGGCGCGGGCGGAGGCCGGATAGCGCGAGGGACCGCCGTCCGTTGATCCGGCCGGGGCGTTGGGATATGACCCGGCAGTGCGGGATTCGGCCGGCGCCGGCATTCCGCCCGATTCCGGACCCGATTCCGAACCCGATTCCGAAAGGGTACGGCGCCGGTTCCCCGCACCTGCACAGACCGGCCGATCGGGCCGGCGTCATGGAGGAACTTCGATGCCCAGGTTAATGAAATTCGCCGCTTCGGCCGCCGTTCTGGCCGCCCTCGCCACCGCCCCGGCCCAGGCCGCCGACTGGAAACCGGGCGGCCCGATCACCCTTTCGGTCGCTTTCGGCGCCGGCGGCATTACGGACACGCTGGCCCGCCTGCTCGCCGACCGGATGGAGAAGGACACCGGCTGGAACATCGTGGTCAAGAACCGGCCGGGCGGCGGCGGCGTCGCCATGCTGTCCGGTCTGTCCCGCGCCAAGCCGGACGGCCTCAATATCGGCATCGCCGTGAACATGCCGATCGTCATGCAGCTGATCGTCCGTCCGGCGAAGATTCCGTTCCGGATCAAGGATTTCGACTATCTGGGCACGGTAGTCTGGGCTCAGCTCGCCATTATCGGGCTCAAGGGCGCGCCCTACACCGATATGAAGAGCCTCATCGCGCACGCCAAAAAATCCGGCAAGCCGCTGACCGTCGCCCACGACACCAAGCCCCAGGCGATGATCATGCGCGCGATCGCGCGGTCGGCCGGCATCAAGGCGAAAATGGTGCCGCACAAGAGCGGCGCCGAGCAGATCCAGTCCCTGCTGGGCGGCCATGTCGACCTGGCGTTCGGCGGCGGCGCACACATCCCGTACTACAAAGCGGGCAAGATCACGGCGATCGCCTCGGTCAACCAGAGGCGTCACGGTTATGCGCCGGACATGAAGACGCTGATCGAACAGGGACTGAACTACTATGTCGATCCCTTCTTCTATCTCTCTGCGCCGAAAGGCCTGAAGCCCGAAGCGCGCACGGCGCTCGCAAACGCGATCAAGGCGGCGGTCAACTCGGAGAAGATGACCAAGTTCCTGGCGAATACGATGAAGACCGCGCCGACGGACCTCGGCCCCGCCGACACCGAGAAAATGATGGAGGGCACGCGCAAGACGATCAAGGTCCTGCTACAAGCGACCAAGTAGGGCGTGTCGATAACCGGCCCAGCCGGGTCTCATGCCGTCGCTCAACCGCCTGACAGGGGCCGCCTGCGTCCTGGCCGGCCTCTGCCTGCTGCTGGTCGTTATCCCGGACCAGGTTGAAGCGATCGAAGACAGCGGGGTACAGCCGGCCACCATCCCCGAGGCAGTCGCCTGGGTCCTGATGGTGGCCGGCGCGTCTCACACGCTCTTCCCGGCCGGCGACACGCCCCTCGACGGTCCGGAAGCCCTGCGGGCCGGCATGTTCCTGGCGATCGTCGGGGGCGGCGTCTACCTGATGTCGGAGATCGGTTTCCTGTATGTCGCGCCGGCGCTGGTGCTGGCGGTCATGCTGGCGATGGGCGAGCGGCGCTGGTTCCTGCTGTCGACCGCGGCCCTGCCGGTCGGCATCTGGGCGATTCTCGAACTGTGGCTCAACCGGCCGCTGCCGTGACGCCCCCGCCGTGACACCGCCGCCGTGACACCGCCGCCGGATGTTTGACATCGCGACCATACTGGCCGGCCTCGGCGACGCCGTTACGCCCGTCAACATCCTGTTCGTGATCTTCGGCGTCGCGGTCGGCCAGTTCGTCGGCGCGGTGCCCGGCATCGGCCCGGTCATCACCATCGCGCTTGCGATCCCCTTTACCTTTGCCCTCAGCCCGCTTTCGGGCATCGCGTTCCTGGTCGGGATCAACAAGGGCGGCCTGGTCGGCGCCGCCATTCCGGCCATCCTGATCAACACGCCGGGAACGCCCGACGCCGCGGCGACCGCCCTGGACGGGCACCCGCTGGCGAAGAAAGGCCGGCCGCTGAAGGCGGCGAAGATGGCGCTCTATTCCTCGGTCACCGGCGACACGTTCAGCGACATCGTCCTGATCACGGTGTCGCCGCCGCTCGCCCTGGTCGCCCTGATGATGGGGCCGATCGAGATCGTCTGCCTGCTCATCTTCGCCTTCGCCGTGATCGCGGGGCTGATCGGCAAGTCGCTGGCGAAGGGGATCGTCGCGGCGGCGCTCGGCCTGCTCTGCGCTTCTATCGGGCTGGACCCGGAGCATTCGAGCCCGCGTTTCATCTTCGGCGTGCCGGACCTGTTCGACGGGCTGCCGATCGCGTCGGTCGCCATCGGTATGCTGGCCGCCGCCGAAATCTTCCGCCGGCTCGCCGCGAAGCGGGAGAAGATCACGGCCGCGATCACCTTCGACCGGAACCAGCCGCGCGAGGACAGGCGGGTGAGCTGGGCGGAATACTGGGGCTGCCGGTTCACCATCGCCCGCGGCGCGGTGATCGGCACGCTGCTGGGCGCGGCGCCGGGCATCGGCACGACGGCGGCGTCCTTCATGAGCTACGCCTCGGCCAAGCAGACCAGCCGGGAGCCGGAAACCTTCGGCAAGGGCAACATCCACGGTATCGCGGCGACCGAATCCGCCAATTCCGCCGTGATGGGCGCCAACATGATCCCGATGCTGACGCTCGGCATTCCCGGCAGCGTTTCGGCGGCGCTCATCATCGGGGCGCTGATCATTCACGGCATCCAGCCCGGCCCTCTGCTGTTCGAACAGCAGGCGCGCCTGATCTACGGCCTGTTCGGCGCCATGATCATGGCCAACTTCTGCAATTTCTGGATCGGCCTGGTCGGCCTCCGCCTGTGGGCCTTCGTGATCCGGGCGCCGGAATCGGTGATCTTCCCGTCCGCCATCGTGCTGTGCATCGTCGGCGTCTACCTGTCGACCGGCACGCTGTTCGGCGTCGCCGTCATGCTGGTCTTTGCGGCGGTCGGCTATGCGATGACGGCGCTCGGCTATTCGGTCGTCATCTTCATCATCGCCTTCTTCCTCGGCAACCGGTTCGAACTGTCGCTCAACCAGTCGCTGACCCTGATCGACGGCGAATTCTCCGTCATGCTCGACCATCCCGTGGCGATCGCCCTGCTGGCGCTCGCGGTCCTGACGGCCTATTGGCTGGGCCGGAAGCGCCGCCCGGCAAACGGCCCGCCCGACTAACCGTTCCGGAAACCCGCCATGAAGAAAACCTACGACGGCGCCTGCCACTGCGGAAAGGTCCGCTTCGAGGTCACCGCCGACATCGACCATGTCCGGGTCTGCGATTGCTCGATCTGCCGGGTGCGCGGCGCGCTCATCCATCGGATGCCGGCGGAAGCGGTCAAAATCCACACGCCGCTGTCCGAACTGACCCTCTACCAGTGGGGATCCTACACGGGGAGGGACTATTTCTGCCCGGTCTGCGGGATCCTGCCGTTCCGCCGGACCAGCATGCCGACCCAGGACGAGGTCGACACCGGCTCCGTTCCGTTCGACGGCTGGGCGGTCAACACCCGCTGCCTGAAGGACTTCGACATTTTCGCGGCGCCGCAGAAGCGGATCTACCGCTCACGGCCCGACGTCGCCGATATCCTGCCCGACACGCGCGAGTTCGGGGAAGCCGGGTAGCCGCCCGGCGCGCCGGCGGCAGGCCGGACCCGATTCTTCCCCGCTTCAGAGGATTGCTCTGAAAAAGGGGAGACCGCGCCGGGCGCGCCGCTTGCCTCAACCGTCATTTCGACCGAAGCGAAGCGAGTGGAGAAATCCGGCTGGCGACGGAGGCCGGCCAAGCGCTGAAACCTCGGGCGTCGACGGCGCGCTAGAGCGCGATGACTCGATTGTGAATCGAAAGGGGATTCCCTTGGTTGGCTTGAGTTGATTCCCTGTCTTTGCGACGACAGGGGAGGCTTGAGGGATGACCCGTCCGATTTCGATGGATTTGCGCGAACGCGCGATGGC
>JAJEAZ010000106.1 GCA_022824105.1 Alphaproteobacteria bacterium | reverse complement strand
TGGTCGGGGCCGACCATGATGCCGGGGCAGTCCATCAGGCTCAGCACCGGAATGTCGAAGGCGTCGCACAATTGCAGGAAGCGCGCGCCCTTGTCCGCGCCGTCGGAGTCCACCGCGCCGGCCAGATGGTGCGGATTGTTGGCGATGACGCCCATCGGGCGGCCTTCGATGCGGATGAGGCAGGTGATAATGCCGATGCCGAATTTCTCGCGCAGTTCCAGCACGGACCCCCTGTCCGCAAGCGTGCGGATGATCTCGCGCATGTCGTAGAGCCGCACCCGGTTCTCCGGCACCGCATGGCGCAGCATGCGCTGGTCGCCGCCTTCCTCCCAGCGGTCTATCGGCCCCTGGAAATAGGAGAGGTAGCGCTTGGCGGTATCGACCGCCTCGTCCTCGTCCTCGACCAGGATATCGACCACGCCGTTCGGCACCTGGAAGTCCATCGGCCCGACCTCCTCCGGCGTATAGACGCCGAGGCCGCCGCCCTCGATCATCGCCGGGCCGCCCATGGCGATGGTGGAGCTCTTCGTCGCGATGATGACGTCGCAGCAGGCGAGCAGGGCGGTGTTGCCCGCGAAGCAGCGCCCGTTGTTGATGCCGACCATCGGCACGAGGCCGCTCAGCCGGGAGAAGGTGGTGAAGGTGTCGGTGTCGAAGGCGACGCGCGGGCCGGTATTGTCGTCGCCCGGCCGTCCGCCGCCGCCCTCCGAGAACAGCACCACCGGCAGGCGGAAGCGCTGTGCCAGCTCGAACATCCGGTCCTGCTTGTAGTGGTTGCGCCGCCCCTGCGTGCCCGCGAGCACGGTGTAGTCGTAATGCACGACGACGGCCCGCGAGCGCTCGTCCTCGAAGTCCGAGCCGTTGATCGAGGCCGTGCCCGCCACCACGCCGTCGGCCGGATATTTCCGCCTCAGCGTCTCGATGTCGTAGCGCTGGTGCTGGAGGGCGGTCAGCAGCGGCCAGTATTCCTGGAAGGAGCCGGGATCGACCAGCCGGTCGATATTCTCGCGCGGCATCCGGTAGCCCCGCCCGTGCCGCCGGGCGACGGCCTCCGGGCGGTTCTCGTCCAGCGTATGGGCATGGCGCCCGATCACCTCCTCCAGGTCCGGACGGATGAATTCCGGGTCCGCCTCTCCGCCATCCTCGACGAACTCGCCGCCGACCTCCGCCGGCTCGACGAAGGCGATGGGCCAGCCCTCGCGGACCACATCGCCCTCGTTCATTGTCACCCGGCGGACCGTTCCGGCGCGCTCGGCCCTGATCTCGTGCTCCATCTTCATCGCCTCGACCACGGCGACCGGCTGTCCGGCCAGAACCCGGTCCTCTTCGGCCACCAGCAGCGCGACGATGGTGCCCTGGATGGGCGAGGCCACGCCGACAAGGCCCTCGGGTTCGGGCGGCTGGCGCCGCTCCCGCCCGGCCTCGGCGGCCTTCACAGCCCGGTCGTGGTCGAACAGCGCGAGCGGGTCCGTGCTGTCCACCCGGGCCCCGGCGAACCCGTCCTCCCCGTTTGCCTGCGCAGCGCCGGCGGCGAAGCGGGGCCGCAACCCTTCCGGCGGGGCGGCCAGGGCGGCGTTCTGCTCCTCGACCCAGCGCGTGTGGGTCCGCCCGGCCAGGAAGTCTTCATGCGCCAGCACGTTCATGAGGAACGGGATGTTGGTCCCGACGCCCTCGATGCGGAACTCGGCGAGTGCGCGCCGGGTCCGCGCCGTCGCATCGGCGAAGTTGGGCGAGGGCGCATGGCAGATCGCCTTGGCGAGCAGGGAGTCGAAGGCGGTGCTGGTGCGGTAGCCGGCATAGCCGAAGCCGTCCACCCGCACGCCCGGCCCGCTCGGCGCTTCATAGGCCTCGATCAGCCCGGCTTCGGGCCGCACCGAGCCGTCGGCGGCCACGGTCTCCATGTTGATGCGCGCCTGGATGGCGTGGCCGCGCGGCCGGGCGGCGGCCGGGTCGTCGAGGCCGAGTTCCACGAGCGTCGCGCCGCCGGCCAGCCGGAACTGCGCCTCGACCAGATCGACGCCGGTCACGGCCTCGGTGACCGTATGCTCGACCTGCAGCCTTGCATTGGCCTCGATGAAGAAGAAGCCTGTTCCTTCAGGGCTTTCGCCGGCATCCACCAGGAACTCGAAGGTGCCGAGGCTGAGATAACCGACCGACCGCGCGAGCCGCACGGCGGCCCCCGTCATCCCGCGGCGCAGCTCGGGATCGAGCCCCGGCGCGGGCGCCGTCTCCACCACCTTCTGGTAGCGGCGCTGGATGCTGCATTCGCGCTCGCCCAGATGCACGGCATGGCCCGTCCGGTCGCCGAGCACTTGGACCTCGATATGCCGGGCGCGGGGGATGAACGCCTCGACATACACGTCGCCGCAGCCGAACGCGGCCTCCGCCTCGGAACGGCAGCGCGCCCAGGCCGGCTCGACCTCGCCGGCCTCGAACACCGCCCGCGCGCCGCGCCCGCCGCCGCCGGCGAGCGCCTTTATCATCATCGCGCCGCCGGGCCCGAGCGAGTCGAGGAAGGCCTGCGCCTCCTCCAGCGACACCGCGCGGTCGATGCCCTCCAGGACGGGCACGTCCGCCGCGCGCGCCGCCTTGCGCGCCCTCGCCTTGTCCCCGAAGAGGCGGAGGTGGTCCGGGTCCGGGCCGATGAAGCAGAGGCCGGCTTCGGCACAGGCCTCGGCGAACTCGGCGCGCTCCGAGAGGAAGCCGTAGCCCGGATGGACGGCGTCGTAGCCGCCCTCGCAGGCGGTCTTCACGATCTGCTCTATGTCCAGGTAGGCGGCCGGTCCCGTCCCGGAGAGGGGATGCGCCTCGTCGGCCATGTGCGTGTGCAGGCAGGCGGCATCGTCCTCCGAATGGACGGCCCCCGAACGCAGGCCGAGATCGGCGGCGGCGCGCGCGATGCGTATGGCGATCTCGCCCCGGTTTGCGATCAGGACGGAAGAGATGGTCATGGCGTCTCCTTCGCGCCCGCGGCGGCGCGCCGGGATCGGGTCGTTCGGGCGGGAGTCAGGGCGCGGCGGCGTAGGGATCGTAGGAGCCGAAATTCCAGAGATGCCCTTCCGGGTCGAGGGCGCTGTAGAGCCGGCCGCCATAGGGCTGGTCTTCCGGCGCCATGACGATTTCCGCCCCGGCGGCTTCGGCGCGGGCGTGGTGCGCGTCCACGTCGGCCACGATCAGGTAGGGGCTCTGGGTCTGCCGGCCGCCGATCTCGCCGGGCGAGACCATGCGGCTGTCATAGTCCCCGTCGCGGGCCTGGCCCAGCATGACCATGCCGTGGCCGAAGGTCAGCTGGGCATGCTCGATCGCGCCGCCCTCCCCCTCGACGACGAGGTGGCGCTCGAAGCCGAAGGCGCGGCAGAGCCAGTCCAGCGCCGCGCGGGAGTCGCGGTAGCGGAGGGTGGGAATCACTGTGGGAGTCGTCATCGGCCAACCTTCATTGGGAAGAAGCGCTACTTGCCTTCGCGGATTACCGGGTTGGAGAGGATGCCGAGTCCGGTGATCTCGATTTCGCAGAGGTCGCCATGTTTGATGTTCGGCCCTGCGCCTTCCGTGCCCATCCAGACGACGTCGCCCGGAACCAGCGTCAGATAGCGGGACATGCGGGCGATGAAGGTCTCGACGGAGAAGATCATCGAAGCGGTGGCGAAACGGATCGTCTCCTCGCCGTTCATCCGCACGATCGTCTCGGTCCCGGCCGGGTCGAATTCCGTATCGATCCAGGGGCCCATCGGCGCGAAGCTGTCCGTGTTCTTGGCCCGCCAGAGCGTGCGGTCATGCGCCTGCCAGTGGCGTTCGGAGACATCGTTGCCGATGGTGTAGCCGAGCAGGTGGGCGCGCACCTCGTCCTCGCGGATATTGCGCGCCGTCCTGCCGATCACCGCCACCAGCTCGGCCTCGTATTGCACGCGCTCGGTCGCGTCCGCCGGGATCACGATGGGCTGTCGGTGGCCGGTGAGCGCGTTGACGGCGCGGTAGCCGATATCGGCGGTCTCCGGCAGGGAGGGAATCTCGCCGCGCTTGTTGGCGGCCGCCACGGCGTGCTCGGGATAGTTGAGGCCGGCGGCGTAGAAGGTGGGCGGCACGACCGGCGGCAGGAAACGGGCGGCCTCCAGCGCGACGCGCTGCCCCGTCCGCGCATGGTCGCCGAAGGGGGAACCCTCGACGGTGGCGATGCTCCCGCCCTCGACGATGCCGTAGCGGGGTCCGTCAGCCGTCTCGATCCGCGCCCAGCGCATGGCGCTCCCTCCCTGTTCCCGATCGGGGCCGGGCCATTCGTGGCGCGCGCCCGACGGCCGGTCAAGTCCGCACAGTGTCCCTGAAGTTCCGCAGCCTGCATAATGGCGGCTTCATCGCTCGAACGGGAAAGGGCAAGGCCACATGGTCGATCTCGCCAATCTCACGGTTGCCGGGGCCTCGCGGGCCATTGCGGCGGGGCAGTTGTCTTCGGTCGAGCTGGTGGAGGCGACGCTGGCGCGGATCGAGGCCTATGACGCGCGCCTCGACAGCTATGTGACGGTGATGGCGGAAAGCGCGCTGGCGGACGCCAGGGCGACGGATGCCGAGATAGCCGCCGGGCAAAGGCGCGGGCCGCTGCACGGCGTCACCGTCGCGCTGAAGGACATCTACGACACCGCGGGCGTGTTGACCGCCGGCGGCTCGAAGACCCGGCAGGACCGCGTGCCGGACGAGGACGCCGAGACGGTGCGCCGGCTGAGGGCGGCGGGCGCCGTCATCACCGGCAAGCTCGCCACGCATGAGTTCGCGCATGGCGGCCCCAGCTTCGACCTGCCCTGGCCGCCCGCCCGGAACCCGTGGAACACCGACCATTTCTCCGGCGGCTCGTCGAGCGGCTCCGGCGTGGCGGTGGCGGCGGGGCTTTGCCTCGGCGCGCTCGGCACCGACACGGGCGGCTCCATAAGGGGCCCGGCCGCGCTCTCCGGCGTCGCGGGGCTGATGCCGAGCTACGGGCTGGTCAGCCGGCGTGGCGTCATCCCCAACTCCTTCACCTTCGATCATTGCGGGCCGCTCGCCTGGACGGCGGAGGACTGCGCGCTGCTGCTCGATGCGCTCGCCGGCCACGACCCGGAGGACCCGCGCTCCTCGACCCGCCCGCAGCACCCCGCGCCGCCTTCGATGGCGGGGCTCCGCGTCGGCCTGCTGCGCCACTACTGGGAGGAGGACCTGACATGCGCGCCGGAGATGGTGGCCGCCTGCGAGCATATGGCGGAGGTCTTCCGGAGCCTCGGCGCGAGCGTGGAGACGGCGCGCATGCCGCCGGTGCAGGACTGGTACGACGTCAAGATCACGATTGCCGAGAGCGAGCTCTTCAACGTCCACCGGCGCGACCTGCAGACGCGCCCGCGCGACTTCGGGCAGGACTTCCTCTCCCGCGCGCTGGGGGCCGTCTGCTACACCTCGCAGGACTACATCGCCGCGCACCGGCGCTGGCGGCAGCTCAGACGGGCGATGGAGCCGGTCTATGAGCGCTTCGACATGTTGGTCGCGCCCTCGGCGACCGGCCCCGCGCCGCGCCTCGACGCTCACGACACCGCGAATTTCTGGCTCTACCCCAGCATCACCACCCCCTTCGACGTGACCGGCGGGCCAGCGCTGACGATCACGGCCGGCTACTCGGAAAGCGGCCTGCCGCTCGGCGTGCAGATTGCCGCTGCGCCCTTCCACGACCGGGTGGTGCTGGCGGCCGGCCAGGCGTTCGAGGAAGCCACCGAATGGCGGAGCCGCCGCCCGGCGCTGGAAGAAGGTCCGCCGCCGGAGCGCGAGGCGGTCTCGCTGCCCGCGCCCGTGCTGCCGCCCGAGGGCGCGCTGCTGGACGAGGTGCGGATGCTGGCCGCCGCCGCCGGCCTGCCGGACGACGATTATGTGCTCGCCCTCATAGCCGAAGGCGCCCCCCACGCCCGCGCCATGGGCAAGCGGCTGGACCGGGACTACGGGTACGGTGACGAGATTTGAGGGCGGCGGGAACGAAGCGGCATCATCATGCGTGCCCCTGCAGCATCTGTAATGCCGAACTGCGTAGGATCAGCTTTTCTTACCGGAAACCAGCCTATCCCGCTCCTGGCGAAACACATTCTTGGCCGACAAACAGTGGTCCGTACGACCCCTAAACCTCAAGGCCCCGCTCCGCCAGTAATCGCGTACATTTCATGCTCGTTAGATTGGCCACTAAGCCTTATAAAGCAACGATACGATCTCCTTCATTGAATTACGAATGCGATTTGCGAGGTCTTCGAAGTGCTTGCGCAGGGTGCCGTGTGCCCTTCGTGCACTGGCCACTACTGCTAACCTTCCACCAGGATCGCCATGTGCTCTAGCTGGATTCCGAAGATTGTGAAGTTCCTTTAGCGGCGAAGTCAACTCCTTGGCCCGCTCTTGGGTTTCTCCTATTTCTAAAAGTACAGTCTCCAACAGTTTTAGCGAGCCCCATTTGTTTTCATAGGTGCCGCCTCTTGTTCTGATAATTTCCCTAAGCCCCCTAACATGAAGACCCTCTACAATCAAGTGGTCGAGAGCAAGAATTTCGTTTCCCCATTCTTCTATCGAGTCCGTTACCGGATATAGCGCTTCCTCTTGAAGCATTTCTCCGCGTCTCCGCCACCAACTAGGTGAGTCTCGATCAAGATCTACGATCAGCGCCTTTAGCTCCGACAACGGATCATCCTCAGTCGAAAATTCTCCTAGAATATCTGTACGATAGGCGCGCTTTGATATGCTCCCTTTGGGCCATTCATTAAATGCCCTCCAGTAAAGTTGTTCTTCATATGGCAATCTTGCAAGATAACCAATGTAAGTATGTACTTGTCCGGCGTCGTTGACATCATATGTCTGAAGGTGCCACGCTCCTCTACAAGTTATACTACGAGTGCCCAGTGTATATTTCTCAGGGTCCATTTTGTATCGTTGAAGAACTTCAGATCGGAAAAAAGCTGGCGAAATTTCCCACGGTAAATCTGAATCCTGAAAATAATTGACAATACAATCTGGCGCACAAGACGTTTCCACTAAGCGCTTATTTTTCCCATCAATAATTTTGAAAGATACGTACTGTTTAGAAGATCTATTCTCCTCATCTTTCCATTTTTCGACCAAATCTCGTTCCGTCAAGGCAGTCTTAAGAAGCATATGCCCATATGCGTAACTGGCATGGTTCGTGATAACACCACACATGAAGTAAGAATTTTCAGTCTTTATGGCTTGATTCTCTTGCTCATGCCAACCTGAAAACAATTCTGGTATAAAGCGGGTAAAATCAAACTTTATCACCAAAGCTGAATCACTTAGTGCCATAAAGGTTTCAAGATCGTTTCTCTTAATGGTAACAACCCGGATCCGCTTCGAAGGGTCCGACAAGTCGTTCTCAAAGGATGAGATAACATCTTCAATATCGCCATGCTGGTCAAGGCGACAGTAAGCTTGACGCTCGTCCATATAGTATAAAGAAAGGGAGTGCACCAGCTTCTGATTGATCTCGATAGTAGGTTTATAGGCCTTAACGCCATCAAAGCTGCGCAAAAAAATGAGTTTTTCTCCACCAGAAAGTGCTTGTCTCCCTGGGCTATCGAATGGATGTCCAAGGTAAATTCGGTGACCCTCTCCGCCACCAAAGGATTGTTGAATACACCAACTGTCTGTAATTGATATGTGTGCTTGGGCGAGGGCTTCGTGGTCCGGGGGATCAACAGAGGCGCGAGGGACAAGGAAAGAATGCACATACAGATGTGGGCCGGAGGCATAGAGAATTATATTGTCATCCGCTTCAATTGATCGTGTAAGGAAGTGAACACTATCCTCAGCACTCTCAAGCCATTTGTCGCGATCAGTGTCCGGCAGCTGGGCAAGATCGAGTAGGGATTGTAGAAGTATTGGGTTCATGAGGCGGGGTATAGAGAAAATACTGGAGACAAGGAAGCACTAATGCACTTGATGCTTTTCCTTTCTGCTTTTGATAGTTGCCCTTGGGACAGACGGGGCCTCGGGGACGCCTCCTCTCCCGGCTCAATGCGCGCGACACCGAGAATTTCTAGCTCTACCCCAGCATCACCACCCGCTTCGACGTGACCGGCGGACCCGCGCTGACGATCACGGCCGGCTTCTCGGAGAGCGGTCTGCCGCTCGGCGTGCAGATTGCCGCGGCCCCTTCCACGACCGGGTAGTGCTGGCGGCCGGCCTGCCGGACGACGGTTATGTGCTCGCCCTCATAGCCGAAGGCGCCCCCCACGCCCGCGCCATGGGCAAGCGGCTGGACCGGGACTACGGGTACGGTGACGAGATTTGAGGGCGGGAGCAGGTGCAATCCTGCGCGTTCGGATGGAAGGCGGGGGCCGGGAACAACCCAAGTAAGCGTTGGCGCCTTGCTTCCCGGCATGTATCATCATATGATACATTTGTGCTATGATCGTCAACA
>JAJEAZ010000174.1 GCA_022824105.1 Alphaproteobacteria bacterium | reverse complement strand
CTCGAAACGCCAGCCGCTCCCGGGAGCGAAAAAGGTCTGGCAGGGCCTCGAGCGGCTCAGCTGGGCCGTCCAGGTGCGCGACGCGCTCGGCGAGAGAAGGCGGGAATAGGACCCCATATACAAGTGTGGGACGTTGAAAGGCCCCGGACACGTCCGGGCGGACGCCGGGCAGGATTCCGGCGTTGATCCAGCGGTAGAGCGTTGAATCCGAGATCCCGAGTTCCCGCGCCGCCTCCTTCACGCTGAGAAGCTCGCCGTCCTCCTCCTCGCCCGCCGACGGCTTCCTGTACGCGGGCACGCCGTGGCGATGGCGGAGATCACGCACCAGCGATGTCGAGAACAGCAGCCCCCGCGCCGACCGCCGGCCCTGGTCGTTGAGCACAATGGCGATCCGGGCGTCGGGATAGAACCGGGCCAGCCGGCGAACAAGCTCGACCGTGTCGATGTCGTCGTGCCGGCGGACCGGCTTCCGCCGGTTGCGCCTGACCGAGAATGCGTCCGCCCGGCCGCCCCGCCATTGGATGACGACCTCGGTCCGATCATCCTCTCCCAGCTGCAGGGTGACTTCCTCGACAAGGCAGGCAAGCAGGCGCTTGCGGTCGCGGTGGGTCGTCTCCGGCGCGTTCCAGACGCGCTCCAGCGAGGCGCCGAGATCCGTGAAGTGATTTGGCGGCAGGTCCTCGGGCTGCCGCTCCCGGGCCGCCTCCAATGCGAACTCCGCGCTCTCCACGGCGCGCAGCGCCGCCTCCCAGTCCCGCTCCAGGGTCGCCGCGATCAGGCGGTTGTCGGGATCGACCTGCCGGTAGCGCCGTTCCGCGAGGCCGGCCTCGTAGCGGCAGTGCTCAAGCTCCAGCAGCTGGCTTCGCAGCGCCGTTTCCGCCTGCTCCGCGACCGCCTTCTCCGCCGCCATCGCCGCCTCCGCCCCGGCCGGCGACACCAGGTCCAGGAAACGCTCGGCAACGGCCTTGTCGATCCCGATGCCGCCGACCGAAAGGCAGCTTCGCTTCGCCCCGAGGTCCGCCGTGCGCTGGTTGCAGTAGTAGCTTCGGCCCACGTTGTACCGGACCTGGATCGACCTGCCGCAGTGGCCGCACAGGGCAAGGCCCTGGAGAAGCGCCGCCCCCTCGCGCGCCGCGCCCCGCTTCCCGTGGCGGACGGTCGAGTTCGCCGCCAGGGTCTCCTGCACTTCCAGCCATTCGGGCCAGCTCACGTACCCTTCGTGACGACCGGGCTTCAGGACCCGCCACCGCTCCTCCGGCGCCAGCAGCGTCCCGTCGTCGCGGTAGGCGGACCGCGCCTTCCCGAAGGCGTAGGCGCCGCCCATCGCGGGGTTCTTCAGGGTCTCCATCACCCGCGTATAGGTCGCGTCCCTCCAGGCCACGGCGTCCGCGCCATGCGGACGGCTCGGGAGCTGCACCCCCGTCTCCCGAAGAAGATGCGTGGCCTGCAGAGCCGACCCGCCCTCGCGGAAGCGGGCGAAGACCGCCTCCACCGCCGCCTGGACACGCAGGTCCGGATCCTTCCGGAGGCCGTTCCCCTCGCGGACAAAGCCGACCGGAGGAAGCGAATAGAGTTCGCCGCGCTGGGCCTTGCTCCGTCGCCCGCCCTCCATCCGGGCGCGAAGGACGGACAGCTCGGTGGCCGAGAAGGTACCCTTGATGCCCAGAATCAAGCCATCGTCCTCGCGGCCCGGCGCATAGACCTGGCTGTCCTCGACAAGCACCGTGTCGTTGACCCGGCAAAGGTCCAGAAGCTGGAACCATTCAATTGTGTTTCTCGCGAGGCGACTCACTTCGATCCCGAACACCGCGCCCACCCGGCCCTGCGCAACCTGTTCGCAAAGCCGCTCGAAGCCGCTCCGCGTGCCCTGCGACGCGGCGCTCCGGCCGAGGTCGGAGTCGATGACCACGATGCGTTCTTCCGGCCAGCCCAGTTCGCGGGCGCGCTCCGCCAGCCGGTACTGGCGCTCGCGCGATTCCCGGTTCTTCAGGACCTGGCCCTGCGTCGACTGGCGCACGTAGACGGCGGCCGACCGCTCAAGGTGACGGTTCGTGATCCGCGGCGACCCGCTCATCGGACATCCCCCTCCGGTTCGCCTGCCGGACCATCAGCCCCGCCAGCTCCTGCACGAACGCCTCCCGGTCCGGGGGCGGAACCTGGAGCCACCTCTCGACGCGTTCCTCCCACTCCAGAAGAGCCAGCAGCGACCGTTCCCGTTCCTTGTCCATCCGTTGCCTCCAGGCGTCGCTCCAGGTCGGCGAGCAGGTTACGCAACCTGATGAAGTCCGGCAACTCGCCGAGGAGCTTCGGAGCGCCCGGATCCCGTGCCTCGAGGCTTGTCCATGTCGCGGGGAGCCACATGCGGACGCCGTCCGGCAACTCGACATGCAGGTTCAGCCGGTGATGACTGCCGCCGCCGCGCCGCCGCTCGATGACCTTGACCTCCTGGCCGTCGAACGGATGCCTGAATCGGCGCATGAACACCGGCCCGAAGGGCCGCGGGTCTTCAAGTGGTGTAGTGGGGAGGCTCGTTCTCCACTGCCCAATGTCCGCGGTTCAGGCGACGCGGCCTCCGCGTCGAGGGAGGTGATGAGGCAGACGGTCTCGGTCCAGTCCTTCCCGGCGTCGTCGGGACGCTTCTTCAGCGGCCCGCGGCAGCGGGTGACGCGGGCGAT
>JAJEAZ010000015.1 GCA_022824105.1 Alphaproteobacteria bacterium | reverse complement strand
AGCCCCCCATGCATTCACGCAAGCGGCCTATCCCCTTGGCCGCTGCGCCGCAAGACGCCTTGGGCGCAACCGTTCGCCCGGCACTCGACGGAGCGCGTCACGCACCCGCGATGCCCCGCGTGTCTTGCGACCGCTTCGAGTGTCTTGCAGACGGGCAGGCGCTTGCGGGCCGAACTCCCTGGCATGAATCATGGCACGCAGCCAGCACCGGATGGTCATCCGTGTCAGCAGCCTCTCCGTCGATGGAAAGGTTGATGTACGGGAGGCCCGGAAGCTACATGCCAGCCATCACGAGAAAGGAGACCATGTGTCGGACGGCATCGCGACCGACTTCCTCGGCGTCGGCAGACCGGGTCGGGACGACGCGGCCATGCATTGCGCCTGGCGGAATTGCCGCAGGACGCGCCGCCAGTGCCTGTCTGGCCCGGATCGCGCCAGGAGGCAACCGGGCGCATTGGCCCGACCCGCATCGGGCATGAGACCGGTGGCGTCAAGTCAGCGAGGCACGGGAACGATTCGCAGCCGGTTCGCCTGTGCCGTCGCTGCGGCTTGTGCGCTGTCGTCGTAGGTCGCTGCGGCGATGCGATCCGAACACGTCGAGACGTGCACCGCCTCAGATCGCGGCCATGACCCGTGCCTACGGAACCGGCTGGTCGGCAAGCGCCGCGACGAAGGAGGGTCCGAACGTGTTCCAGAACATGACGAGCGCGACGGCAAGGCCGCCGGAGAGCGCCAGTTCGGCAAGAAACCGCATCGGAATGCGCGCGGACAGGGACTCCTGCCATCCGTGCCCGGCCGCCGACGCCCTGGGATCGGCGAACGTCGCGCCCCGCCGTTCATGGCGTGCGGCGGAAGTTTCGTCAGGGGCGGCGAGACGCCTGGCCTGGTCGGCGCGGAACGCCGCCAGGTCGCTTCCGAGCCTGCCGAGCGTCCGGGCGTCACGGATGTCGCGGACCGTGGCGTCGGCGCGCAGCGCCTCCGCCAGCTTGTCGTGGGGGTTGTCACGGATCGCGTTGACGGCGCGGCGGAGATCCGCCCCGCCGGAAAGTCGTCCGGAGTCCTGCATTTTCCTGCCTCATGCCTGCCCCCAGGCCGTCTTTTTCCGGCAATGAAGCACGGGATCCCGCGCATGCCAAGGAAAATCTTCCCGGGTGCCGCTGCCGGGTCAGTGCACCCCGGGGAAGACCGAGAGGCCGAGGCCGATGTCGAGCGACGTGACGAACGCAGGGACCATGCCGCCCAGAAGCGAAAGGATTCCGGCCGCTGCCAGGAGCGCGGCGGCAAGCAGTACGAGGGGCAGGAGCCGGGCCAGGACGTCCTGCAGGACGGGCCGTTCGCGACCGTCTGCCAAGGCCGCCCACGGGTTGGAGAACGCGGCGACCGGGCGTTCGGGCATTTCGCCGTGCGGAGCCTCGCGGATCGCCGTCAGGTCCCTTCGGAGCCTTCCGAGCGCCCTGGCGTCCCGGATGTCGCCGACGGCCGCGTCGGAGCGCAACGCCTTCGCCAGCTTGTCGTGGGGGCTTTCAAGGGTCGCGCGGGCGGCGCGGCGGAGATCCGCCCCGCCGGAGGGTCGTCCGGAGTCCTGCATTTTCCTGCCTCATGCCTGTCCCCCAGGCCGTGCCGTTCCGGACATGAAGCACGGGATCCGACGAATGCCAAGGGGATTCTTCCCGGGCACGGCCGTCCCGCGCCTCCTTGCGATGTCGATCCCGGCGCAGTCCCGGGTCACGATCTCCACGCTCTCGACTTCCCTCTTCGCTTGCGTGGCATCCGGTTTCCTCCTCTTCTCGCCTCGCTTCACACGGGCCAGAGAGGAACCACGGCCAATCCTCAGTCTCTTGAACGAGGTCACGGGCGAGGCCCGCGCCATCAATGACAGACGCCGATCATGGTTCGGGCCACGCTAACGTGTGGGTGACCAAGTATGCCATTGCAACTTCGACCTCGACTGCCCGGACCTGCCGACAGATCACGCCCTCTGAACCGCGGTCGCATGCACCGTTTTGCTTTCGCGAGAGGGCTCGCCCCGCACGCGGGCGTGGTCTAACAACCGAAAGCGATAATTGTTGAGTGGGATTCGCATCTACAAGGAAGACGCATCTCGGGCACTTGGGAGCGGGAAGCGCCGCGTCCACGGCCTCGAGACGCGCTTGGTAGAGCGCTGCCGATCCGGCAAGCGCATCTCCCCGGAGTTGCAGCTCCACCGCGTCAAGGTCAGGGCGCTCGGACATGAGCTCCTCCGCCACGCGGTCAAGGTCCCGCGCGGCCGCCTCGCAGGAAGCGTCGTGCGCCAGTCCCTTCGGGGCGCCGTCCCCCGGACCGAAGCCGGCCATCGAGAAAGGCACCTGGAAAAGCCCGATCCGCTCCCGAAGCGCCTCAAGCTCCGCCCCGGAGACATCCCAGACCTCGACCGTCTTGCCGTCGCAAACGTGATGAACCCATGCCCCGTCGCATTCCGTCAGCACCCCCGGGTGCGCGGTCGCCGCCTCCGGACCCAGCTTCAGCGACGCCTCCGCAATGCCCGCATCCCGGCATCGGGAAAGGCCTCCGCCTTCGTTCCGCCTGTCTGTCATCTGATGTCTTCCTGCCTCGATTGTCATTGTTGCCGGCGGGCCCGAGGCAACGCTGCCACGGCCGCGCCGTTGAAGACATCAAGACAGCCCGCGAATCACCGATCAAGCCTCAATTCGGAAATTCTGCGGTAATATCCAGACACCCTTTGAAACCGGTTGCAGGGAGTGTTCGAGCGGCATAATGTGGCATGCGGCCAGTCATGCTTCCGGGAGGCGTTCCGAAGTTGTTTCGAAAGGATTCCCTCATTCACAGGGCGCAGCCCGAGGCCATGGACGAACCGCTGCAGGTGTCGGCCCCGCATGAACGCATGTTAAGGACGGCAT
>JAJEAZ010000025.1 GCA_022824105.1 Alphaproteobacteria bacterium | reverse complement strand
GCGCGCGCGAGCGTCGTCTTCCCGCAGCCGGATTCCCCGACCAGGCCCACGATCTCGCCGCGGCCCGCGTGGAAATTCACCCGGTCGAGCACGCGGGCCAGGCCGCGGTCGGTCTGGAAGCCGACCTCCAGGTCGCTGACGGTCAGCAGGTCATCCATCGGAGGACCGCCGCGTGCGGGGGTCGAGAATGTCGCGCAGCCCGTCGCCGAACAGGTTGAAGCCCATGACGACGAGGAAGATGGCAAGGCCCGGAGCGGTCGCGTACCACCAGGCCTCGGGCAGGAATTCCCGGGACTCGGCGATGGTCCGTCCCCATTCCGGAGACGGCGCCGGGGGGCCGAGGCCGAGGAAGCCGAGCGTGGCGGCGGTCAATATGGTGCCGCCCATGCCGATGGTGGTGCGGACGATCAGGGACGAGGAGATATTGGGAAGGACGTGGAAGAGCATCACCCGTCCGGGCGAGGCGCCGAGCGCAATGGAGGCTTCCACATAGGTCTCGTTGAGCGCCGAGCGGGTCTCCGCATAGACGAGCCGCGCCCAGAAGGGCCAGTAGGTGGCCGACAGCGCGAGGATGACATTTTCAATGGAGGGGCCGAGCGTCTGCGCGATGGCGATGGCGAGCACGATCTGCGGCACCGCCAGGAAGATGTCCGAAATGCGCATGAGCGCATCCGAAATCCAGTTCCGGTAGTAGCCGGCGACCAGCCCGACCGGCACGCCGATCAGCACGCTGACGCCGATGGCGATGACCGCGATGGTGATGGTGATCCGCGCGCCGAACAGGATGCGCGAATAGACGTCGGAGCCCATCCGGTCGGTGCCGAAATAATGTTCGCCCGAAGGCGGCTGCAGGCGGCCCGGCGGGTTGAATTCCGCCACGTCCTGCGGGTGGGTGGAAAGGATCGGCGCGGCGATGGCCACCACGATCAGCAGCAGGATGAGCAGCGCGCCCAGCGCCGCCGTCCTGTCGGCGGCGAGCTTGCGGAGCAGGAAGCGGGCGGTTTCCATCAACCGGCCTCGCGCGGGTCGATCAGGCCGTGGGTGATGTCCACCAGCAGGTTCGCGATGATGAACACGGCGCCCATGATGAGCGTGAAGCCCATGATGGCGTTGTAGTCCGACTGCAGGATCGAGTTGACGGCGTAGAGCCCGAGGCCGGGCCAGTCGAAGACCGCCTCCACGACGACGGCGTTGGCGATCAGGTATCCGAAGATCAGGCCCAGCTGCGTCACCGTGCCGATCAGCGCGTTCCGCAGCACATAGCGCCAGATGACGACCCGGCGGGGCACGCCCATGGCGTTCTGGTAATCGACATAGTTGGAGTTGATGGCGTCGAGCACGCCGGCGCGCGTGAAACGCATCACGGTCGCCATGGCGGGGAAGGCGAGGGTGACAGCCGGAAGGATCATGTGATGGGCCGCGGAGCGGAAGGTCTCCCAGTCCCCGGCCCAGGCGGAGTCGATCAGGAAGAAGCCGGTGACGGGATCGGGGCCCCATCCGTCCACGCGGCCCTGGAGCGGCGTGATGCCGAGCTCCATCGCGAACAGGAGCTGGAACAGGATGGCCAGCCAGAAGGCGGCGATGGCAAGCCCGGAAACGGTGAAGACGCGCAGCGCATGGTCGAGCCAGGAGTTGCGGTCCACCGCCGCCAGCACGCCGAGGGGAACGCCGATGACGGCCGACAGCAGGATGCTGACGAAGGCGAGCTCCAGCGTCGCCGGCAATCGCGAGACGAGGTCGTCGGCGATCGGGCGCTGCGTATAGAGGCTGACGCCGAAGTCGCCCTGGGCGACGCCGATGACATAGTTCCAGAGCTGGACCGGGATGGGCTTGTCCACCCCGAATTTGGCCTTCAGCGCGGCGATCTGCTCGGCGCTGGCATTGTCGCCCGCGATGAACGCAACGGGATCGGCCGGTATGATGTGGCTGATCGTGAAGGTGATGGCCAGCAGCCCGAGAAGCGTGGGAACCAGCCAGAGCAGGCGGTTGAGGGTGAGGACGAGTTCACGCATCGGACTATGGCCATCCTGTCAGCGGCCGGCCGCTGCCGGACCCCGCCCTTGCCGCATCTCGATTCGAGCAGGAGCCGCAGCGGCTCCGGGCCCGGCCCGGAACCGCTGCCGGGACCTGCCGGGCCGGGCTACTCCATCGAGACCCAGCGCATCTCCTGGCCGTTGCCGATGGGCGAGAACCGCACGCCCTTGGCGTTCTTGTTGAACGGGCCGAACCACTTGGTGTTGTAGACGAAGATGCCGGCGGCATCGTCCATCAGCAGCCGGTTGGCCTTCTCGTAGTTCGCCCGGCGCAGGTCCTGGTCGGTCGAGACGCGCGCTTCCGAGAGCAGCTTGTCCACCTCCTCGTTGCAGTACCAGGAATTGTTGCGGGCGCCGATCTGCTCGCAGGCATACATCTCGCCGAGCCAGTTGTTCGGGTCCGCATAATAGGTGGACTTCCACAGGAACAGCAGGTCGTACATCTGCTGCTCGTCGCGCATCTTGCCCGAAGCCACGGGCCAGGTGTCGGTGACGATCTTTGTCTTGACGCCGATCTTGTTCAGGCCGTTCTGCAGCAGCGCCGCGGCCTGTTCCGTCTGGCCGTAGCCGGAAAGGGCGCCCAGCGAGATCTCCCGGATGTCGCCCTCGACCATGGCGAGGTGCTCCTTGGCCTTTTCGAGGTCCAGCGTGTAGCCCTGCGCATCCGACGGCGAGCCCCACATATTGTTCGGCAGCGGCACCGGGTTGCGGGCGACCGACCCCGACAGGATGTTGTCGATGAACCCGTCATAGTCGAAGGCGTAGCTCAGCGCCTTGCGGAAGTTGATGTCGTTCATCGGCGGGCGGCCGTTATGGATGATGGAATAGAAGATCCGCATGGATTCTTCTTCCTGCACGACGACATGCTCGCTGGTGCGCAGCCGCTTGACCTGGTCCTGCGGCAGGTAGCCGTCGGTGCCGTGGAAGTCGCCGTTCATCAGGCCGAGCACGCGCGAGTTGATCTCGACCACGGTGCGGAACTCGATCTCGTCGAGCGGATTGTCCACCATGTCCCAGCCGAAGAAATGGTCGTCGAAGCGCGTCGCCTGCCAGCCGATGGCCGGGTCGTAGCGCTTGAGCTGGAAGGAGCCGGAGCCTGCGTCGTTCTTCGAGAGCCACGCGGTGCCGAGATCGCCGTCCGCCTCGTTGGCCTTCACCAACTCGGCGTTGAGGACGTGGATTTCCGGCACCGTGGCGAGGAAGATGGCCGAGGGCTTGGAGAGGTTGAAGACCACTGTCTTCGCGTCCGGCGCCTCGGTCGAGCCCGGCGCGACCGTGCCCTCGAAGAGCGAATAGGCGCCCTTCTTCATCGCCAGGATGCGGTCGATGGAATAGACGACGTCGGAGGCTTCCACCGGCGAGCCGTCATGGAACTTCGCGTCCCTGAGCGTGAAGGTGTAGGTGAGGCCGTCTTTCGAAATGTCGACTTTCTCGGCCAGCCACGGCTCCAGGTGCGGGGGATTGTCGAACCAGCGCATCAGCCCGTCATAGAGGTTGATGCGCGACGCGACCCGTCCGACATCGAAGACGGCGTGCGGGTCCAGCGTGTCGTAGGCGGAGGAATTGGCGAAAATGAACTTGCCGCCGGCGGCTACCGGGGCCGTTGCCGCGCCCAGCGCGATCGCCGCGGCAGCGGCGAAGCGGCAAAGACGGGATGCATGGCGAGTGAGCATCGTTCCTCTGTCTCCCTGTTGCGTATCCGTTGCGGCGGGACGGGCCCGCCTCCTCCCTTGCTCCGGCCGTTTGCCGGCCGTCACCGGTTCCATTGGAAGCCGTCGATGGTGATGTCCTGACCGGTCACGAAACAGGGCTCCACGGTCGCCAGGAAAGCGACCAGTTCGGCCACGTCGCGCGGACTGCCGGTCCGGTGAAGCGCAATGCCCCGGATCAGTTCGGGCTCGCGGGTGGCGATGACCGGGTTCTTTTGCGTCAGTTCGGTCTTGATGAGGCCGGGGCACACGCAATTGATGGCGATGTGCGGGCCGAGCTCCTTGGCCAGCGAGCGCGTCAGGCCGATGATGCCGGCCTTGGCGGCGGCATAGGCGACCCTGGAGACGGCCGCCGTCACGCCGCCGGAATGGGCGTTGAGCGACGACATCGAGACGATGCGCCCGTATTCGCGCGCCATCATGGTCGGCGCGACCGCCTGGATGTAGTTGAAGCAGCTCTTCAGATTGACATCGATGGTCGTGTCCCACTGCTCTTCGGAGAGGTCCAGTATGCCCGTCGGCATGGGCCGTCCGGCATTGTTGACCAGGACGTCGATCCGGCCCCAGGCGCCGAGAACGCTGCCGGCGACTTCCTTCGCGCGGCGATGGTCGGCGACATCCGCCTCGAAGGTCAGGCAGGGGACGCCGTAACCCTCGATTTCGGCCTTCGTATTGGCCATCTCCGGGACGAGGACGTCCACCAGGGCGACGGCAAGGCCGCGCTCCGCCAGCGCATGCGCACAGCCGCGCCCTATGCCGCGGGCGCCGCCGGTGACGATCGCCACCCTCCTGTCGAGTTCGGCCATGGGACTCCCTCAGGAAAGCAACACTGACGCCTCCCGGCGGGCGCGTCAAATGCGTGCCGGGGCGGGGCCCCGGGTTCGCAAGGCTGGACTTGCGGCGTTCTCCGGGAAATGCTGGACGGGAATGCGGCCTTCGGAACCGGCGGCCGCGATCCTGAACGGAATTGGGGTACCGTGTCGGCAGTAGCAGGGAAAAGCCGGGTCGCCGTCGATATCGGCGGCACCTTCACCGATTTCTGCGTTTTCGACGAGGCGAGCGGGGAACTGCGCACGCTGAAGATTCTCTCGACGCCTGAGGCTCCGGGCGCGGAAGTGATGCAGGGCATCGCCGAACTGGAACGGCGCTATGGACAGCCGGCCGCGGGCATCGAGTTTTTTACGCACGGCACCACGGTGGGCGTGAACACGGTGATCCAGCGCCGCGGCGCGGCGCTGGCGCTGTTCACCACGCGGGAATTCGAGGACGTGCTGGAGGTGGCGCGCCTGAAGACGCCCGACCCCTACGACATATTCTCCCGCCGTCCCCCGCCTCTCGCGCCGCGCGAGCGGGTCTATGGCATCGCCGAGCGCGTGTTGAGGGACGGCTCCGTCGAGATGCCCGTTGACCCTGCCGATGTCCGCCGGGCGGTGGCGGAGGCGAAAGCCGCCGGCGCGGACACGATCGTCGTGGCGCTCCTGCACGCCTATGCGAACCCGGCGAACGAGCGCGCCGTCCGCGACGCGATCCTGGAGGCCGCGCCCGGGATGGCCGTGACGCTCTCCTCGGATGTCTGGCCGGTCATCCGGGAATATGAGCGCACCGTGACGGCCACCGTCGCCGGCTATGTGCAGCGCCGCGTGGCCGTCTATATCGGCTCGCTGCAGGCGGCGCTTCGGGATGCCGGCGTCCCGGCCGAGCCGATGATTACCAAGTCGAATGGCGGGATCATGGCGGCGGAGCTCGGCAAGACCGACCCCATCGCCATGCTGCTGTCGGGCACCGCATCCGGGGCCATCGGCGCGGCGGATGCAGCGGCCCGTATCGGCGCGGCGGACGTGCTGAGCTTCGATGTGGGCGGCACCTCGGCGGATGTCGCGGTCATCCAGGGCGGCGAGCCGGCCTTCGGCACGGGCGAGCTGGTGGGCGACTTCCCGATCTATGTGCCGACGGTCTCCGTGACCTCCATCGGCGCCGGCGGCGGCTCCATCGCCCGGGTGGACGATTTCGGCGTGCTCAAGGTCGGCCCCGAAAGCGCAGGCTCCGCGCCGGGGCCCGCCTGCTACGGCAAGGGCGGCGAACGCCCGACCGTCACCGACGCCTTCGTCGCGATGGGGCTGCTCGGCGCGGACGAGCTCGGATACGGCGCCGTCAGGCTGGACCGGGCCGCGGCCGAGCGCGCCGTCGGCGGGATCGCCGGGCGCCTGTCCATGGGGCTTTCCGAGGCGGCCGAGAGCATTGTCGAGGTCGCGGTCTCCGGCATGTATCTGGAGGTGGCTAAGCTGATGTCGCGCCGGGGCGCCGACCCGCGCACATTCTCGCTGCTGGCCTTCGGCGGGGCCGGGCCGATGCTGGGCGTCCTGTTCGCGCGGGAACTCGGCATGGCGCGGGTGATCGTGCCGCCGACGCCCGGCGTCCTGTCGGCCTATGGCGGCCTGATCGCCGATATCCGCAACGACTTCATCCGCACGGCCTTCGTCGATCTGGACGCGGAGGGCCTTGCCGTTCTGGAGGGACATGCCTGCGAACTGGAGGCGCAGGCGCTCTCCTGGCTTCGCGACGAACAGGGATTCCACGGCGAAGCGCGCCTCACCTGGTCGGCCGACATGCGCTATCTGGGCCAGTCTTACGAAATCGAGACGCTTGTCGACCGGGCGGATATCCGGGCCGGCCGGGCCGCCGGGCTGGCAGGCGCCTTCCACCGCGAACATGAGCGCGTTTACGACCATGCCGATACGGAGGCGCCGGTGCAGGCGGTCAATCTGCGATTGACGGTGAGCGGCACCGTGCCGAAACCGGCCCTTGCGGAAGCCGCCGCCGCTGCGGGGCCGGCGGCGCCCCGGGGCCATGCAACGGTCTTCCTGGACGGCGCCAGCCGCGAGGCTGCCCTCCATGTCCGGGCCGACCTGCTGCCCGGCCAGCATTTCGCCGGCCCCGCGATCGTCTCGCAGGACGACTGCACCACCGTGGTTCCTCCGGGCTTCGCGGCCGAGGTCGATCCGCGGGGCAACCTGATCCTCACCAGGGAGGGCTGAATGCCCATAGACAAGGTCACGCTGGAAATCCTGAAGAACCACACCCGCGCGGCCGCGGAAAGCATGGCCTACACGCTCTATCGCACGGCGCATTCGACCTTCGTCAAGGAGACCGAGGACTTCACCACCGGCCTCACCACGCCGGAGGGGGAGACCTTCGCCACGCCGACGGAACTCGGCGCCACCTGGTTCGTCGGCCTCAATTACGGCCGCGCCATCGCCATGATCGACGACTACCGGCCCGGCGACATCGCCATGACGAACGATCCCTATTCGGGCTTCGTTTCCACCCATTCGCCGGACATGCACATCTGGAAACCGATCTTCCACGAGGGCGAAATCGTGGCCTTCTCCGTCGGCCATATCCACAACACCGATGTCGGCGGCGCGGTGCCGGCCTCGCTCTCGCGCACGCTTTCGGAAATCCACCAGGAGGGCGTGCGCATCCCGCCCGTCAAGATTCTGGAGGAGGGGACGCTCAACCGGCAGGTGCTCGACATCTTCCTCGCCAATGTCCGCGCGCCCGACCAGAACTGGGGCGACCTGAAAGCCCAGATCGCCGCCTGCAATACGGGCGAGCGCAAGGTCCACGAGATGATCGCGCGTTTCGGCATCGAGACTTTCCGCAACGGCGTGGCGGACCTGCTGGACTATGCCGAGGCGCAGGCGCGTGCCATCGTCCGCACCTTGCCGAACGGCGCCTATCCCTTCGCAGACTATATGGACGAGGACTCGGTGGACGGACGGCCCTGCCGCATGAAGCTGACGGTGATTATCCGCGACGAGGAGCTGATCTTCGATTTCACCGGGTCCGACCCGCAGCTCGAATCGTCCCTCAACATGCCGACCGGCGGCGATGAGCGCCATGTGCTCCTGCTGGTCGGCATGACCTATGTGCTCTATTCGCTGGACCCGTCGCTCTACCTGAACTCCGGCATCGCCCGCGTCTGCCGCTGCATCCTGCCGTCGGGCACCATGGTCAATCCGGAGTTTCCGGCGGCGGTCGGCATGCGCACGCTCAGCTGCTACCGCCTGCACGGGCTTACTTTCGGCGCCTTCGCCCAGGCGGCCCCGGACCGCATGGCGGGGGCGCCGGGTTCCGGCGGGCCGATCATGAATGTCAACACGATAGACAACCGCACGGGCCGGCGGATCATGGCGGCGATCAGTCCGATGAGCGGCGGCGGCGGCGGTCGCGCAATGGAGGACGGCCCGGACGGCTCCGGCGCCAATCAGGGTTTCATGAAGAACACGCCGACGGAGGTCAACGAGGCGGAAGCCGGCATCAAGGTGCTTCGCTTCGGCCTCGCTCGCGACTCCGCCGGGCCCGGTCTGCATCGCGGCGGGTTGGGCACGGAACTGGTGTTCCAGGCGTTTTCGCCGAACACCCGCGTCACGGCGCGCAACAGGGACAGGACGATCTTTACCGGTTGGGGCATCGAGGGCGGCCGGCCGGGCGCGGCATCGAAGTTCATCAGGAATCCGGGCACGAACCGGGAGGTGGACCTGAAGAACACCGACATCCTCACCATCGGCCCCGGCGAGGTCATCCATGTCACCTGCGGGGGTGCGGGCGGCTGGGGCGATCCCTTCCGACGCGACCCCGGGGCGGTGCTGCTGGACTGGCGCCGGGGCTGGGTTTCGACCGGGCATGCGCGCGAGGCTTATGGCGTGGTCATTGCCGACGGCGCGGTGGATGTCCCGGCCACCGAGGCGCTGCGCGCCGAACGCGGGAACGGGACGGCCAACGGATTCTACGATGTGGGGCCCGAGCGGGCGGCCTTCGAGGCCGTGTGGACGGACGCCAACTACGATGTCCTGACCGAATGCCTGGCGGCGCTCCCGGTCCATTGGCGCTTCTACGCCAAGCACCGGATTTTCGATGCCGTCGACCTGCTCGACCCGCCGGCGCGCCGGGGCGACGGCTCGGAGGTCCGCGCGGCCTTCGACGCGCTCAGGGCGGAGTTCCCGCAGCTCGGCGCAGGGCAGGGCTGAGCGCATGGAAATTGCGTTTCCCGGCAAGCGCGTCCTCGTGACCGGCGCGGCGCGCGGCATCGGGCGCGCCATCGTCCATGCCTTCGCCGCCGAGCGCGCCGAGGTTCATGCAGCGGATATCGAAGGCGGGCTGGCCCGCGAAACCGCTGCAACGGCCGGGTTCCCGGTCGAGGCCCACGAGCTCGATGTCACCGACTCCGCGGCCGTCGATGCGCTGGTGGACCGGATCGGGCCGGTCGATATCGCCGTCCACGCGGCCGGCGGCGTGCGCGGACGGATCGCCGGCCCGCTGGAGGAGGTGACCGACAGCGACTGGCGCGCCATCCAGGCGGTCAATGTGGATGGCGCCTTCCATGTGGCGCGCGCGGTGACGCCGGGCATGAAAGCGAAGGGGCAGGGCCGGATCGTCCTCATCTCGTCCGGGGCGGGCCTGCGCGTGTCGCGCACCGGCATCCACTCCTACGGCACGGCCAAGACGGCTCAGATCGGCCTGGCGCGCCAGCTCGCCTCCGAACTCGGGCCCTTCGGGATTACCGTCAACGCGGTCGCACCCGGCCTCATGCCGCAGACATCGCCCGACTATGTCCGCCAGTGGGAGGCGCGCAGCCCGGAGGAGCAGGCGGCAATCGTCGAGGGCATCGCC
Source organism: Alphaproteobacteria bacterium (assembly GCA_022824105.1). Taxonomy (GTDB): domain Bacteria; phylum Pseudomonadota; class Alphaproteobacteria; order Bin95; family Bin95; genus Bin95. The sequence goes on along the minus strand of JAJEAZ010000025.1, from coordinate 1,105 downwards.
ATGCGCCGGCTCGGCCTGCCGGAGGACATCGCCTATGCGGTGCTGTTCCTGGCGTCCGACCGGGCCGGCTGGATCACGGGCCAAGCGCTGCCGGTGATGGGCAGCCCATGACCGCGCGCCACGCGCTCAGCCTCGATGTCGGCGGCACCTTTACCGACGTCATCCTGGCGGACCGCGCCGGCGGCGCGCTTCATGTCGCCAAGTCGCCCTCCGTGCCGAGCGCGCCCGCCGACGGGTTCTTCGGCGGCGTGGACAGGATGCTGGACCGGTCCGGCGTCGATCCGGCGGAGGTGGCGACCGTGCTGCACGGCTCGACCATCGTCACCAACGCGATTCTGGAGGGAAAGGGCGCCCGCACCGGCCTCGTCACCACCAGGGGGTTTCGCCATGTGCTGGAGATCGGGCGGGCGGAAATCCCGCGCGCGGCCAACCTTTTCTCATGGGTCAAGCCCCGGCGGCCGGTGCAGGCGCGGCACATCTTCGAGGTGCCCGGCCGGATCCGCCTGAACGGTACCGAAGCGGCACCTCTCGACGAAGCTGCAGTCGAGGCGGCTGTGGAGGCCATTCGGGCCGCCGGCCTCGATGCGGTCGCGGTTGTCCTGCTGCACTCCTACGCCAACCGGGCCCACGAACTTCGGGTCGGCGAGATTCTGCGCTCCAGCCTGCCGGATATCGAAATCGCGCTGTCGGTCGATGTCCTTCCCGTCTTCCGGGAATATGAGCGCACCGTGGCGACGACGCTGAACGCCTCGGTCCAGCCGGTGGTCAGGCGCTATATCGGCCGGCTCTCCGCCGGGCTCGCCGGCCGCGCCGTCGAGGCGCCGCTGTTGCTGATGAAGTCGAACGGCGGCGCCTGCCTGCCCGAGGAGGCCGCCCGCGGCGCCGTGCATCTCGCGCTTTCCGGCCCCGCTGCCGGCGCGCTCGGGGCGGCCTGGCTGGGGCGGGCCGCCGGGATCGACGACCTGCTGACCATCGACATGGGCGGCACCAGCGCCGATGTCGCGCTCATCCGGAACGGCCAGCCCGCCCTTTCCACTACAGGCCGGGTCGGCGACCACCCGCTCGCCTTCCCGATGATCGACATTCACACCATCGGCGCGGGCGG
>JAJEAZ010000369.1 GCA_022824105.1 Alphaproteobacteria bacterium | reverse complement strand
GCGCGCCGCCTCGGCCTCGACCCAGGCCCCGATCGCGCCCCGCGCCGAGGCATGGGAAAGCCGCGCCGCCGCATGGCGGACATGGGCTGCGTTCTCCGGCGTCAGCGTGAGCAGCGTCACCGCCACCGTGCGCGCCATGTCTTCGAGATACCGCGCGCCGGCCATGCCAGCGCCGGCACCGGCGCCGCCGACCTCCCAGGAGGGGCCTGCCGTCGCCGGCACCAGCACGGTCACCGTCTCGCGCCCGGCGAAGCTCATGGTGAGCGCCAGGTTGGCGGTCATCGACAGCACCAGCAGGCCCGCCAGCGCGAGCCGGATGTCCCGCACCCGGCGCAGGGCGGTATCCATGTCGCCGCGCCGCATCAGCCGACATACCGGCGCAGATGGCTCGGCGGCGTCGCCTTGAGGCGCAGCACGAAGTCCGGCAGGAACCAGTAGAGCGCGTAGCGCGCGATGTTGGCGCCGCCGCCGCGCTTGACCCGCCTGAGCAGCAGCCAGCCGCCGACGCCGGCGACCAGGCCCGGCACGAACTGGTTGGCCGCGAGGCCGAGCAGGGCCGGGCCCATCAGCGCGGCCGCCTCGTCGACGGTCCAGAACAGCCAGCGCTCCGGATCGTCGAGACGGCGCGGGATCGCATGGCGGGCGGTCTCGCTCATCAGACGATCGCCGTGCCGACCAGGCCGGTCACGATGCCTGTGCCCGCGCCGGCCGCGATGCCGACGCCGACCGCGCCCATCAGCTGCATGGCGTTGAAGCGCAGCACCGAGCCGACCAGGGCGGCGCCCACGGCGAGCGCCGCAGCGAGCTGGCCGCCGGTGCCGCCGACGATCCCTTCCACCGTGTCGAGCGGATCGCCGAAGGTGGTGTCGGTGGTCGCCAGCGCCGCGTCGGCTCCCGCGAGCATCGCCGCGACGGCAAGCCCGGCCGTGGCGAGCCCGCGCAGCGTCCCGGACAACCGGCCCGTGTCCGGCGTCCTCATCGGTCCGCTCCCGCGGGTCCGGGCCGCGGCCCCGAACCGTCGTCCGAGGTCGACCGCCGCCGCCGGCTGCGCGCCCAGCCGTCCAGGTCCTCGCCGAGGTAACGCACCCGGCCGCCGAACTTCAGGAACACCGGCCCGTCGCCCGACACCCGGTAGCGGTCGAGCGTGCGGGTCGACAGGCCCAGATGCGCCGCCGCCTCGCGCGTGTTGAGATATTTGGTCCGCTCGGTCATCGCCGTCTCCTCTTGCTCCGGCTCCCCGCCTGTCCCGGCCTCCGGGCCGGAATGCGGGGTCGCAGTCGCGCTCATCGAAGCGGAGAACCGGGGCCGCGTGCAGGGACGATTTCAGAATCGCGAGACCGTCCACCGCAGGCGGCGACCCGCACCGCCACGCACCGCCATGGGACGACGCCGGCATGAAAGGCGGGCGCGGAAAATGTCGTCGGGAGTCGTCGCCGTACACGGGCGAATTCGAAAAAATCGCGCCGTGGGACGCGGGAAGGGCCGGAACGGGAGAGTTGGGGTCGGCCGGCAGGCGGGAACGGGACCGGTCAGCCCGCCGCGTCGGCGTCCTGCGGGCGACAGAGCGGCGGGCGACCGTCAAGTCACCCGGCGCCTCCGTGGTAAGCATCCGGTGGGGACCGCAGACGGTGGATCGCGTTGCGTGACGCGGTGGGATCGGGGAGCTCGAAGACAGAGGGGCGAGTGACGCTCAGCCCCACATTGACGTCGACGGTGAACCGTCTGGAGACACGGGCGGGGGGAAGACGGTGTCTGCGGTAAGGTCCGGTTCAGGCGGCCAGAGCTAGGTCCTGCGGAGGCTTCCAGTTCCAGGGCAGAAGTTCGTGCAGGTCGCTTTGCGGCAGCTCGGCAATTTGTCCGAGGACATCGGCGAGCCATGCCTGGGGATCGACGTCGTTGAGCTTCGCGGTGCCGATGAGAGTGTACATCGCCGCCGCCCGCAGGCCACCGCGGTCGGAGCCGCAGAACAGCCAACTCCGTCTTCCGAGCGCGATGCCTCGAAGCGCCCTTTCGACGACATTATGCCGATATCGGCATAACGCCGTGCATGCCGATAACCGGATTATGCCGCATTCCGGTCGCAAGCCCTTGATCTGACTGACTGCCGGTCTCGGTTTGGCGGCATAATCCAGAGCTTCGAAGGCCTCGGATTTCTCGCAAACGCCCGATCTTCTTGCACGTCAGGCTCTGAGCAGTCTGGCGGCAATGGTCGATTTCGGCGTGGCCGCCGGATTGTTCGATGGTGTCGCTCCATACATCTCGCAAGGAGAGGAGCGACCCTTGTCTTCGATTCTCGATTGTAACCGATCTTCAGCCTACAAGGGCGTCGGTTGGCTGGCACCCTACCGTGACTCGTTCCTGATGGAACTCGGCAAGCTTGGTTATGCCACAAAGACCATCGGCGATTACCAGCGTGCGATCGATAAGTTCTGCGCACAGGTTGGGGCTCACGGGCTGGATGCCGAAGAGGTCGGTATTGACCTTGCGGCGGGACAGGAGCGGAAGGAACACGTCACACGGTTTATCGAGCATCTCATCGATGCCGGCGTGATGGCGCCGCAGCCACCTTCGCCTGTCGCACCCCCGGCGCCCGGTTCGCGTGACGAGCTGAGCCTGGCGTATTGCGACTGGCTGCGTCGCCAGCGGGGGCTGAGCGCCAAGACCATTTCGATCCGGCGAGGCGTCCTGAGGCGCTTCCTGACTTTCCGTTTTGGCACGGCGCCCGGCGACCTGAACACCATCGCGCGCGACGACATTATGAGCTTCCTCGACTCTCCAGACATGGCAACGGGCGGGGCCGTCCTCGGCCTCGATTACAAGGCAACGTGTCTGCGCAGCATCTTCGGCTTCCTGTTCGCGACCGGCAGGATCCAGCATGACCTGACGCTCTGCGTTCCGCGGGTTGCAAAACAAGGTTCCGGTTCCCTGACACGCCATCTGGAACCCGACGAGATCCGGCGACTGGTCGACGCTGTCGGCAGCGACGATGGGATCGGCCGTCGTGACCATGCAATGCTGCTGCTGCTGACCCGGCTTGGCCTGCGCGCACAGGAAGTGATCGCGATCCGGCTCGAGGACATCGACTGGCGAGCCGGAGAGATCCTGATCCGCGGCAAGGGCGGGCGGCACGAACGCATGCCGCTCCCGGTCGACGTCGGCGAGGCGATTGCCGCCTATCTTCGGGACGGTCGCACCGGCTGCGAGCGTCACCTCTTCGTCACCGCCAAGGCGCCTCACCGGGCGTTCGCCTCGTCCCTGGCCGTCAGGAGGATACTCCGCAAGGCTTTTGCACGAACGGGGCTGAAGCCGCCCCGAGGCGAGGTCCGCACCCATCTGCTGCGCCACTCGCTCGCCGTTGGCATGCTGGGCAAGGGCGCCTCACTGGACGAGGTGGGCAATGTCCTGCGCCACCGAAAGCGCAGCACGACGACCACGGTCTATGCTCGCTACGACATCGATGCCCTGCGCCCGCTCGCACGACCATGGCCGGTACGGGGAGAGGTCCGATGACATCATACGCGGACCGGCTCGACCAGTATCTCGCCGAACGCCGCCATTACGGCGGCGACCTGGCGTCGAGCAGCCTCATCCTGCGCCCATTCATCATCTTCGCCGATGCCGAGGGAGATGAATGGATCACAACCGATCTGTTCCTGCGGTGGAAGGACCGGTTCGGCGCGGCCGGCCCGCACACCTGGGCAATCCGGCTGTCCATCGTGCGCGGCTTCGCGACCTGGCTTCAAGGGATCGATCCACGGACGGAGGTGCCGCCCAGAGGGCTTATCCCGAACCGGCAACGGCGCCAGCGGCCATACATCTACACCGATGACGAGATCGCCCGGATCGTCACTGAAGCCGCACGGCTGCCGTCGCCCCGGGGAGTGCGGGGCGCATCCTATGCGACCCTGTTCGGGCTGCTGGCAGTGACCGGGTTGCGCATCGGCGAAGCGGTCGCGCTCGATGATGAAGACGTCGATCTCGACGCGGGCCTCCTGCATGTCAGCCATGCCAAGAACGGACGAAGCCGCGTCGTTCCGTTCACGGCATGCACCGCCGAGCGGCTCCGCGCCTACCGCGCCCTGCGGAACCGAGTTCTCGGCGACTTGCCGGCGGCGTTCTTCGTCGGCGAGAACGGGCGGCGGCTGAGCATACACAGGGCCGGGTACACCTTTGCCCGGGTCCGCCGGAACATCGCCTTCCGAGAACCAAAGGCAGGACGCGGGTGCGGCCCCAGGATCCACGATTTGCGTCACTCGATGGCCTCGATGACGATCCTCGACTGGTTCCGGTCGGGACGCGACCCCGATCGCGAGATGTACAAGCTCAGCACCTGGTTGGGCCATACGGACCCCGCTGGAACCTACTGGTACATCGAGGCCGTTCCCGAAC
>JAJEAZ010000324.1 GCA_022824105.1 Alphaproteobacteria bacterium | reverse complement strand
CAGGGCGGCGGCCTCGGCCTCTGGCGGCCGCGCAATTACTCCGGCTCTTTCCACGGGATCGTGCCGCTGCGTATCGGCGTCGAGAAGTCCCGCAACCTGATGACCGTCCGCCTTGCCCAGGCCGTCGGCATGGACGGCATCGCAGCCATCGCGGCGCGTTTCGGCATTCAGGAGGACATGCCGGAGGTGCTGTCGATGTCGCTCGGGGCGGGCGAGACCACGCTCTCCCGGATGACGGCGGCCTATGCGATGCTCGCCAATGGCGGCCGGCGCCTGATGCCGACGATGATCGACCGCGTTCAGGACCGCCATGGGCGCACGGTGTTCCGCCACGAGCGGCGAACCTGCGAGGGCTGCAATTCGCTTGAGGAGCTCGGTCCCGAAGTGCCGTATCCGCCGGACCCGCGCGAGCGGCTGGCCGATCCCCAGAGCGTTTACCAGGTCGTCTCGATGCTGGAAGGCGTGGTGCTGCGCGGGACCGGGCGCAGGCTCCGGAAGATCGGCAAGCCGCTTGCCGGAAAGACCGGCACGACCAGCGACTATGTCGATGCGTGGTTCGTGGGTTTCGCCTCCGACCTGGCGGTGGGGGTGTATGTCGGCTTTGACCGTCCGCGCACGCTCGGCCATGCCGAGACGGGCTCGTCGGTGCCGGCGCCCGTCTTCGGCGCCTTCATGCGCGAGGCCCTCGACGCGGCGCCCGCCGCCCCGTTCCGGATTCCGCCGGGCATGTCGTTCCTGCGCATCGACCGCACCACCGGCAAGCCGGCGGGACCCGGCGGCGGCGACATCATCCTGGAAGCCTTCAAGCCGGGGACCGAACCGCGTCCCGGAGGCCCCGACCGCCTGTCGGCGGGAAGCGGGGAAGGGCCTTCCGGTATATACTGACCCGATCCCTGTTCCGGTGGAGAGCGTTCGATGCGTGCAGAAGCGCAGGCCCTGGTGGATGACATCCGCGACAGCCTTGTCCTGATCCGGAGGCATCTTTGACTGGGATGCGTCCACGGCGCGGCTGGAGGCGCTGAACGCCGAGGCCGAAGCCCCGGAACTCTGGAACGACCCGGCGCGCGCCCAGGAGGTGATGCGCGAACGGACGCGGCTGGCCGACGGGCTGGACGGCTACCGCGCGCTGGAGAGCGCGCTGGACGACGCGGTCACGCTTTACGAGCTCGGCGAGGCTGAAGAGGACGAGGCGGCGATGGACGAGGCCGAGGCGGACCTCGAGGCGCTGCGGGACCGGGCCGAGCGCCGGCGGCTGGAGAGCCTGCTTTCCGGCGAGGCCGACGGCAATGACTGCTACCTGGAAGTCAATGCCGGCGCGGGCGGCACGGAGGCGCAGGACTGGGCGCAGATGCTGCTGCGCATGTATGTGCGCTGGGCCGACGCGGGCGGCTACAAGCTCGAATGGCTGGAAGAGAGTCCGGGCGAGGAGGCGGGCATCAAGTCGGCGTCGGTGCGCGTCAAGGGCGAGAACGCCTATGGCTGGCTGAAGACCGAGAGCGGCGTGCACCGCCTGGTGCGAATCTCGCCCTTCGACAGCCAGTCGCGGCGCCACACCAGCTTCGCCTCTGCCTGGGTCTATCCGGTGGTGGACGACCGCATCGAGATCGAGATCGACGAGAGCGAACTCAGGGTGGATGTCTATCGCGCCTCCGGCGCCGGCGGGCAGCATGTGAACAAGACGGAAAGCGCCGTCAGAATCACGCACATGCCGACCGGCATTGTCGTCCAGTGCCAGAACGACCGCTCGCAGCACCGCAACCGGGCGACGGCGATGTCGATGCTGAAGGCGCGGCTCTACGAGCACGAACTCCAGCGCCGCGAGGCCGAGGCGGCGGCCGAGCAGGCGGCGAAGGCGGATATCGGCTGGGGCAACCAGATCCGCTCCTACGTGCTCCAGCCCTACCAGATGGTGAAGGACCTGCGCACCGGCGTCGAGAAAGGCAACGCCCAGGGCGTGCTGGACGGCAATATCGACGACTTCCTGAGCGCCGCGCTGGCTGCGAGGGTGGGCGCGGACCGGGGGGCGGAGACGGGGTGATGCCGCTCGACGACAAGAGGTTCCGCCCCCTGGAGGGCGCGCCGGACTGGAGCGAGGAGGTCTTCGACAACTGGCCGGGCTTGGAGCCACACTGATCCTCCGCACACGACCTCGTGTACAACGAACCTCGACAGACTGACTCCATTGCAGGTTGAAACGACGATCAAGAACGCTATAGGGATGGTGCGAGTGAGAAGACTGGAAGGTGCCCTTCGTCCATCCGGACGAGGATGACCAATGACCGCACTGTGGGTACCTGTCAGCGCAATTGCGAATTTCGGAGCGTCGTTCGACAACGCCTAGACCGGCCATGTCTACCATCCATTTCCAAGACTCGTGGGACCGGATCGAATCCGCCCATGTGGAGTACGGACAGTTCCTGAACGAGATCGACCGCACGATGCACTCACAGGTGCGGCGGATGATCCGCGGTCCGTCATCCGAAGACCCCAATGGAGTCGTGATCCAGCTACTGCACCCGAGAGAGCTGATCGAATTAACGAATCGCCCTCGCGTTCTTGCCGGGCAGATTGCGGAAAACTTGAGAAGCGCTCTTGACTACATCGTCTTCCACCTATCCGAGCGGAACGACGAAGCGTTGGACGGCAGACTCCCAGCATTTGTGATAGCCGATGATGCAGCGTCGTTCCAGCGGACCAGCGGTACGGCCCTCAAGTACTTGGATGCCCACCAGAAAAAGATCATGGAAGGGCTGCAACCCTACCAGGGGCATGACTACTTGGCGATCATACGAGAGGCCTCGAACAGGTCCAAGCACCGCAGCTTGTTGACGCTGCGCAACTTTACGTACACCAAGACGGTGTTCGACAGTGCAGACAACGCAAGCGAGTACGAGGGCTGGTGGCACTTCGTCCAACCGAACGGACAGGCTGTTTATGTCAAGCGAGGCGACCACGATGTCAGCCTCCTGGGAAAGTACAACGCGACGGTTGCACTAAAATACATGCTTGATGGCGTGAAGGTCGTCGCTTGGTCGTTTGAACGCTATCTGAACACCGGTAGGTTTCCTGAAATCGTCACGGGCTAGTTATTCAAAACTATTTCCTGCAGAATATTTGCGATATGCTCCATCTGCGCAACAGCATCGTTTATAACTCTGTCCCGTTCGACGCCGGGCGTGAGTCGGATCGGGACATATGGATCATTGTTGTAGTACTTCACACCTTCGGGAGTTTCGGGGTTTGCTGCGAAATGTTCGGCCAAGTTGTGGGGGCCGCTATTGATATACCACCATAAGGGCGTGATCCCAGAGGAATGCCACTCGTTAAAGTCGATCCCAAGCCATGAAGTGAATTGGTCATGTATCAAGAAATTACGACCAATGTATTGATACCCATGGGCGGTCCGCAGGTTTCCCCTGTCGGCGACTCCAGTGTCTATGAATCTCTGTGTGGTGTTTTCGATCAAGTCGCTGTAATTAATTAAGCGGCGTGCCATCTCTTGGTCGGTGACTTCATCCCCGCGGAGCGGCAGGAACGCTTCCGCATCCATTTGGTCCGTTAACCCCCGAAGTTGGAGGATGTCGCACCTCAGGTCGTCATGTTCCCCGGAATAGGCGGCGTCCAGCAGCCTTTCCAGAACGCGGCTCCAACTTGCGACCAACATGGTCTTGCCACCGATACGGGCGTGATTACCGGCCGCATCCTGCCATTCGAGTTCTGCGTCGTTGCATCGCGTCCTGAGTTCGTCCCAGACCGTGGGCAGCCTCTGCTCGGGAACGATGAACATGAGCGCGGACGGAGGGTCCTCCGGTAGGTGGCTGAGATAGGACACGGGTTGCGCGTCGGTCAGCCCGGCCCAGAATTTGTTCTCGACGAACATCCGTGCCCGACCCTCGCCGTCATGGATCGTCAGGTCCGGCTGGCTCTCTTCATGTTCCAACTCGGCCTCGACGCGCCGGGGCTCGAACTCGATACCTGCATCCCGCAGCATCCCGACGAACGCCCGGGCGATATCCGGACTCGATTTCAGTATGTAAGCCAGTGCCTGCGTTGCGGCAGGCTCGTTCTGCAGCGCTCCTCCAAGTACGACATGCGCCAACACGCTCATGAATCGCGCCCCCGGTTTGTGCGTTCAATGGTCCTTTGCCGGATGGCGGCCCGTTCGACCGGACCGGGCCGCGCCGGAGCCGGATCGGACGGCAATTCGGGCCGGACTGCAACCCCGCCTGGGTGAAAGCGGCATTGTGTTCTTGAATTCTGGAAATAATTCTCTATAGAGGCTTGACCTCCGGCGGCCGATAGCCAGATAAGGGGGCGGGAGACGAGTCGGCATCCGCGGGGCCGTCTCGCCTTCCGGTTCGCGCCGGCGCGAAAAAAGGCCCCTGAGAAACGGACGGGAGACGTGCGCCCTGCGCCTGGGCTCGCGCGCGCAGGCGCAATCAGGCGCGCGAACCGCGCCGGCGCCGACGCTCGCCCGCCCGCGCCCGCGATACGCGCGGAAAAGGGTCCCGCTTGCCGGGCAGGCCGGCGGCGGGGAGAAGGGAGCGAAACGGAACGAAACGGAACGAAACGGGATGAAGAAACGACATTCGGAATGCGGAAGGACGGACCCTCCGAAGGACGGACCTGGCAGCCCTGCGGCCCGGCAGGACCCTGCCGGGACGGGAGACGGCGCTCCGGCCGGACGGAAAGGGATCGGGCGGGAGGCGCGGCGGACCATGACAAAACATGACATTTCGGGCGGCCCTCATGACAAAACATGACATATCCTGACACTTCCGAAGGGGTGTTCCCGCAGACAGGCCGCGCCGTCTCCGCCGGACGCGGGCTGCTGGCGGCGGTTCCCCGAAGGACCGCCGGCTCATCGGGGGCGAACCGTGTCCTATTGCACGATCCGTTTGGATTGAAACGGCCTTGTCCGTATAGCCTCAACGTCACCCCGGAGGGAGCGGAGCGGAGATCCGGGGGCCATCCCCCGGCGTTCGCACCAGGCCGAACCAGTCGAGGCTGGGCCCCGGATCGGGGTCCGGGGCGACGGATGAGATCAAGGCCCTACGCTACCTGGCAAAGGCAGTCGTTTCAGTGGGAATGGGTCGTGCCCTGAGCCGCCGGCGCCACCCGGCAGGGGATGCCCTTGAAGTGGGGGATGCCCTGTTCGCGGTCGAGGAAGTCTTCGTCGTCGGGGCAAAGCTGGGCGTCGGCCATCTCCCAGGCGCTCTCCAGCCCGACCTCCGGCAGCCACCAGCCGTGAGGTATCCGCACCAGGCCCTTCTGCATGTCGCCGCGAACGGCGGCCTTCATCCGGACCTTGCCCTGCGCCGTCTCGGCGACTGCCGGCTCGCCGTCCGCAATGCCGGCCTCCATCGCATCCTCCGGGTGCAGGAACAGCAGCGGCTCGGGGGAGCGGGCGCGAAGGGCCGGGATATGGCGGTGGCCGGTCTGGAAAAAGGCGTCCTCGCGAAGGCCCGTGAACAGCCGGAGCGGCATGTCGGGCGGCGCGGGCGGCTCGTCGCGCCAGTAGGGCAGGGGGTCGAAGCCGAGCCCGGCGAGCACCGACGAGGAGAGCTCGACCTTGCCGGAAGGCGTTGCGAAGCCTGTCTCTTCGTATTTCCGGAACTTGAGGCCGTCGGTGTGAGCGGCATGGTTCGCGGCGAAGCTGTCGAAGTCCATGCCGAGGCCTTCCACCCGGTGGTCGAGCAGGGCGTCGGCAGTCTCCCACGGAAAATGGGACCGGAGGCCGAGCCTGACCGCGAGGCCGCGCCAGAAGTCGTAAACACTGCGCGCCTCTCCGGGAGGCGCCACCGCCTGCTGGGAGGTGCGGCAGATCGCCGTCCAGCCGAAGCCGTCCGCCAGCGCCTTGCGTTCCGTCCAGGCGTCGCCCGGCAGGATGTAGTCGGCGAGCGCGGCCGTCGGCGTCTTCATGTGCTCGAAGGTCACGAGCAGGTCCTGGTTCAGCAGCGCCCTGTGGATCAGCTGCATGTTGGCGAAGCTCAGCAGCGTGTTGTTGCCGAGCGCG
>JAJEAZ010000507.1 GCA_022824105.1 Alphaproteobacteria bacterium | reverse complement strand
GAGGCCGTCGGGCCGGTGGATATCCTGGTCAACAATGCCGGGTTCTCGTCCATCGTGCGCAGCACGCGCTATGTCGGCGCGGAGGAATGGCGCGCGGTCATGGACGTGAACACGCTCGGCCCCGCCATGCTGACCCGCGCGCTCCTGCCGCCGATGATCGAGAAGGAGGCGGGCGATGTGGTGACCGTCTCGTCCATGGCCGCGATCTCGCCGAGCATCATGGCCGGCGCGCCTTACAGCGCGGCCAAGGCGGCGGTCCGCGCGTGGATGGACGTGCTGGCGACGGAGGTGCATCGCTACGGCATCCGTTGCATCACGGTGTTTCCGGGAGAGGTCGATACGCCGATCCTCGACAGGCGCGCGTTGCCTCCGGACGCCGCCGCCCGCGCCACCATGATGATGCCGGAGGACATCTCGACGGCGATCGTGATGGCGCTCGCCCTGCCGCGCCGGGCCACGGTCTCCGAGATCGCCATCGTCGCGACCGAGCCGCGCGACCGCACCGAGGATGTCCGCGCGGCGATGGAGAAGACGGGCTGACCGGCGGCTTCCGCCGGCCAGCCGTGCGATGGGCCGTTCCGGATGCAATATCCTTTCAAGACCGGGTGAATAAGATTAACTTATTCATCGTATGAGAAAACGGTCTTGGAGATCATGCCATTCGACGCGGATAATGCAGTTGAGGCACTGTGCGGGCGGAATGGCTCGACCGCACTGGAAAGTAATTGCGGACAGGCTGTCCGACCGACCGCAGACGAACCGTTTCGGCCCGCCGCTTCAAGAGGAACGGGCGCGCGAGCCTTTCCCGAAAGGACAAGGGGGCCGGGGGCCGTGGACGAAGACAGCGTTGAAATCTCGATCGGCAACGATGTGCATGAGATCGCCGGCGTTGCGGCCCGGATCGACGAGTTCTGCGAGGCCCGGGGGATCGGTCCGCAGATTTCCAATGCGGTCAATGTGTCGATCGACGAGGTTCTCACGAACACGATCGACTACGGATATGACGATGACGGGCCGCACCGGATCGGGATTGCGCTCAGAAGGCAAGCGGACGCGCTGGTCGTCGAGATCGAAGACGACAGCCGCGAGTTCGATCCTTCGGGGCCGCCGCCGGAGGTCGATTTCGACGCCTCGCTCGAAGAACGCACCGTCGGCGGGCTCGGCCTCTTCCTCGTGCACGAATTGATGGATAGCGTGGACTACCGCCGGGCCGACGGCCGCAACTTCGTTACGCTGACGAAGAGCCTCGCCGCAGCCGACTGACGGAACCCGCTCCTCATACCGAAGAGCGCGATGCAGGACCCTTCTTCGGGGGCGTTCTGCTATGCGCCCTTCCGGCGCGCTGAGCTGCCGGATTCGCACATCTGCGGCGGATTGCCGTGGGAGACGGCGCTACTCCGCCGCGGCGGGCGGGGGATCGTCGGCGCGGGCATCGCGGCCGGCAATGTAGCCCTCCAGCCTTGAGAGCCTGTCCCGGACCTCTCCGAAATCGTTCCGGACCTCGCGCATGTCCTCGCGAACTTCGCGCATATCTTCACGCTGCTCGCGCCGCAGGCTGCGGATGGCGACGATGAGCCAGCCGAACAGGGCAAGGGTGATCGCCGGCGCGATCCAGGGCGAGATCGTTTCCATGCCGTCGATCCTGTTTCGGATGGCCGCCCCGGTCAACCCTGCCGCGGCGGCGACCGCCGGCCCGGGCTCCGGTCGGCGGTTGCCGGCATCAGGCGTTCGACAGGCGGGTTTCGTCGTAGTCCTTGCTGATGCGGTAGAAGTGCGGCGTCACCGGGTCGAGGCCGGAGCGTTCGTGCTCGCGGACGACATTGCGCGCGATGCCGCGCAGATGCACCTCGTCCGGCCCGTCGATGAACTGAAGCGCGCGGCCCCAGGTCCATAGCCAGGAAAGCGGCGTGTCGGGCGTGAGGCCCATGGAGCCGAACACCTGCATCGCGCGGTTGGAGATTTCGGTCTGGAGGCGGGCGGCCACCACCTTGATCTGAGAGACCTCGTTGCGGGCCGCCTTGTTGCCGTGATGGTCGATCAGCCAGGCGGTGCGCAGGCAGAGCAGGCGCGCCATGTCGATCTCGGTCCGCGAAAGCGCCACGGCCTCGCGCACCGTGTCGTGGTCGATGGTGCGCTTGCCGAAGGTCGTGCGGTTGAGCCCGCGCTCGATCATCAGCTGCAGCGCCACCTCGCATTGCCCGATGGTGCGCATGCAATGGTGGATGCGGCCGGGCCCGAGCCGCGCCTGCGCGATGGCGAAGCCGCCGCCCTCCTCGCCGACCAGGTTGTCATAGGGCACGCGGACATTCTCGAACACGACCTCGCAATGCCCCTCCGGCGCGATGTGGTGCATGACCGGGATGTTGCGCGCGATGCGCACGCCCGGCGTGTCCGGATCGACGAGCACCTGGCTCTGGCGGCGGTGGACCGCGGCGTCGGGGTCGGTCACGCCCATGACGATCATCACCCCGAGTTCGGGATGGGCGGCGTTGGTGATGAACCATTTGCGCCCGTCGATGACCCACTCATCGCCCTCGCGCCGGATGCGCGTCTGCACGTTGGTCGCGTCCGAAGAGGCGACTTCCGGCTCCGTCATGCAGAAGGCGGACCGGATCTTCCCGTCGAGCAGCGGCTCCAGGTAGCGGCGCTTCTGCTCCGGGGTGCCGAACATATGGAACACTTCCATATTGCCCGTGTCCGGCGCGTTGCAGTTGAACATCTCGGGCGCCCAGTAGATGCGGCCCATGATCTCGGCGAGCGGCGCATATTCGAGATTGGTGCAGCGGGTGCCGGGCGCGCCCTCGGGCAGCGAGGGCAGGAACATGTTCCAGAGCCCCTCTTCCCTGGCGCGGTCCTTGATGCCGGCGCAGAAGGGCGGCGGGAAGACGCCTTGCTCCGTCAGTTCGTGCCATTCCTTGTCGCGCGGCACGATCTCACGGGCCATGAAACGGGTCAGCTGTTCCTGAAGCTGGCGGACCTTGTCCGAGTATCCGAAGTCCATCTCGTCTCGCTTTCCCTGAGCCGGGTCCTCAGCACCCGTCGCCGTTCAGGCGGCCCCGTGCGGGGGAGACCGGATAGACGCCGAGAATGCGGGTCTCGCGGGAGAAGAAGTCGAGCTCCTCCAGCGCCAGCCGCACGGAGTGGTCCTCGGGATGGCCCTCGATATCGGCGTAGAACTGCGTGGCCGTGAAACTGCCGTCGGTCATGTAGCTTTCGAGCTTGGTCATGTTGACGCCGTTGGTGGCGAAGCCGCCGAGCGCCTTGTAGAGCGCCGCCGGCACATTGCGGACCTTGAACAGCAGCGTCGTCGTCACCAGCACGTCCGGCGGCGGCTCGGCAGGTTCCCGGGCGAGCACGATGAAGCGGGTCGTGTTGTGCGCCGCGTCCTCGACATCGGCGCGCAGGATTTCTAGGCCGTAATGTTCGGCGGCGAGGGTGGAGGCAATGGCGGCTTCTTCAGGGTCGGCCCGCTCGGCCACCTCGGCGGCGGCCCCTGCGGTATCGGCATGCACAAGCGCGGTGAGGCCGAGTTCGCGGATCAGCCTGCCGCACTGGCCGAGCGCGTGGACGTGGCTGCGCACCCGCCGGATCGTGTCGAGGCTGGCGCCCGGCGCGGCGAGGAGCTGGTGGCGCACCATCTCGAAATGCTCGGCGACGATGTGCAGCCCGGTTTCCGGCAGCAGCCGGTGGATGTCGGCAACGCGCCCGGCGATGGAGTTCTCGATGGGAATCATCGCGAGCGCCGCCTCGCCGCCCTCGACCGCCGCGAAAGCGTCCTCGAAGGCCCGGCAGGGAAGCGGCTCCAGGTCGGGATAAGCCTGTCGGCAGGCAAGGTCTGAATAGGCGCCCGGTTCGCCCTGAAAGGCGATCCGGCGAGCGTCGGCGTCGGCGGCCATCGGATGCTTCGACTTATCGTTGCGGGGCAAGGAGTTCCCGCGCCCGGGCGAGGTCGGCGGGAGTATCGACGCCGAGCGGAACGCTGTCAACGACGGCCACGGCGATCCGCATTCCGGCCTCAAGCGCCCGCAATTGCTCCAGTTTCTCGCGCTGTTCCAGCGGGCTCGGGGGAAGCTCCGTGAAGCGTTCCAGCGCCGCCCGGCGCCAGGCGTAGAGGCCGATATGGTGGAACAGCGGGCCGGGACCCGTCGGAGCCGTTGCGCGCGTGAAATAGAGCGCGCGCCCGTCCGCCCCGAACACCGCCTTCACGACATTGGGATTCGCGCGTTCCTCCTCCCGCACGATGCGGGCGGCGACCGTGCCGATATCCACTTCCGGGTCGTCGAGCAGGGCGAGCGCGGCGCGGATATCGCCCGGCGGCACGGTCGGCAGGTCGCCCTGGAGGTTGACCACCCGGTCGAACCGCCGGCCGGGGTCGAAGGCGTCCAGCGCGGCGCGGATGCGGTCCGAACCCGAAGGCAGGTCCGGGTCGGTCATCGCCGCCTCGCCGTCCGCCGCGCGCACCGCTGAGGCCACCTCCTCCTCGCAGCAGGCGACCAGCACCGGCCCGACGCCGGCCTCGACCGCGCGCTCCAGCACATGGACGATCAGCGGCCGCCCGGCAATGTCGGCAAGCGGCTTGCCCGGCAGCCGCATCGAGGCCATCCGGGCAGGGATCGCGACCAGCGCCGATCCGCTCATGGAAGGGGATTTACGCGACGCAACGCCGCATATCCGCTCATTTCAGCCGTCCTTACACTCGGATTCAGACAGAGGACTTCCCGGCACACGCCATGCCGCCGTGCAAGAATGCCCTGGCGCGCGCGGCCGTCAACTGGACGACGAGGCATGGATTTTTTCGAGGTCAACAAAATTGCAGGCGGGCTCCTGCTCGCCGGGGTTGTGACCATCTTTATCGGGATGTTCGGCAATACTCTGGTCCCGAAACATGACGGCGGGCACGGCGCCGCGCCGCATGGGGCGGACGTCGCCGCCGCCGTTCCCGCAGCGCGGACCGAACCGGCGGGCCCCGAGCCCATCGCAGCCATGCTGGCCGAGGCCGATATCGCGCGCGGCGAGTCGATCACCAAGAAATGCACCGCCTGCCATACCTTCGACGAAGGCGGGGCGGCGAAACAGGGGCCGAACCTCTACAACATCGTCGGCGCGGATATCGCGGCCCGCGAAGGCTTCGGATATTCGGACGCAATGGCCGAGCATCCGGGCGAGTGGGACTACGCCAATCTCAACGCCTTCCTCTTCAAGCCGAAGAGGTTCCTCAAGGGCACCAAGATGACCTTCGTCGGGCTGAAGAAGGCCCGCGACCGGGCCGATCTCATCGCCTATCTGCGCACGCTCTCCGCCTCGCCGCAGCCGCTGCCGGAAGGCGACGCCCCGGAACCGGAAAAGGAGGGCGAGGCCGAGCCGAAGGCCGCCCTGCCGGCTGAATCGGACCGCAGGCAGGCAGTCAGCGAACCGGCTCCTGCGCCGGAAACGGAAGAGCGCCTTGGCTGGAGCTTCTCGCTGATCGGGACGGCCAATGCTGCGGAGCCTGACAAGGACCTTGCGGACCGTCTGGCGGCTGCCGACCTCAAGAAAGGCAAGAAGGTCTGGAACAAGTGCAAGGCCTGCCACACCATCGACAAGGGCGGCAAGAAGCGCATCGGCCCCAATCTCTGGAACATCGTTGGCGCGGATGTCGGCGTGCGCGAGGGCTTCAAATATTCCAAGGGGATGCTGGCGTTCGGCGGCCAGTGGACCTATGAGCGGCTCGACGCCTATCTCACCAAGCCGCGAAAGGTGGTGAAGGGCGGCAAGATGGCCTTTGTCGGCCTGAAGAAGCCGAAGGACCGCGCTGATGTCATCGCCTTCATGCGCACCATGGCGGACGACCCGCTGCCGCTTCCCTGAACCGCCTTCGGGCGCGCTGCGCAGATGATCCGCGCCTTTCTCGACCATCTGGGCGATACCGTCCGCCCCATCCACCGGCGCTATTTCCGCTCCGGCGTGGCGGTCGAGCGCAAGCACGACGACTCGCCCGTCACCCGCTCCGACCGGGAGGCCGAACTGGCGCTGCGCCGGGAGATTGCCGACGCCTTTCCGGAAGATGGCATTCTCGGCGAGGAATTCGGCTCCGAACGCCTTGATGCGCGGCGCGTCTGGGTGCTCGACCCGCTCGACGGCACCCGCTCCTTCGTCAACGGCAAACCCGCGTTCGGCGCCATGGCGGCGCTGCTGGAGGAGGGCAGGCCGGTCGCGGGCCTGATCGACATGCCGATCCTCGCCGAGCGCTGGATCGGCATTGCCGGCGAGCCGACGACCTTCAACGGCGCGCCGGTGCGGGTGCGCGACTGCCCGGACCTCTCTGCCGCCCTGCTCAACGCCACTTCGCCGGACATGTTCCCGGACGGCGCCTCGCGGGCGGCGTTCGACCGCCTGTCGGCAGCTTGCGGCCAGCGGCATTTCGGCGGCGACTGCCATCTTTACGGCCTGCTGGCCTGCGGCTGGATCGACCTCGTCGCGGAGGACAGCATGGCGCCTTACGACTATCTGCCCCATGTCGCCATCGTCGAAGGCGCCGGCGGGCGGATCGCAGACTGGCGGGGCCGGCCGCTCGACCTCGAGTCCGACGGCACCGTGCTGGCCGTCGGCGCGCCCGAG
>JAJEAZ010000169.1 GCA_022824105.1 Alphaproteobacteria bacterium | reverse complement strand
ACCGGTCCGCAACCGGGAAAAGCGCGCGCTCGGAGACCCGTTCGGCCTGCAGAATTTCGGCGCCAACCTCGTGCGCCTGCCTCCGGGCGCGGAAAGCTCGCAGCGCCACTGGCACAGCCGGCAGGACGAGCTTGTCATGGTTCTGGAAGGCGAGCTGGTGCTGGTGACGGACGGTGGCGAGCAGGCAATGACGCCCGGAATGGTCGCGGGTTTCCCGGCCGCCGCGCCCGACGGGCACAAGCTGGTCAACCGCACCGCGCAGGACGCCGTCTATCTCGAGATCGGCGACCGGATGCCCGGCGACGCAACCACCTATCCCGGCATCGACATGCTGTCCGTGCCGGCCGAGGGCGGGCGGCGGTTCATCCGCAAGGACGGAACCCCCTACTGAGGAGCGGCGCGGACATGGCGCTCACCATCTACGGCATTGCATTCAGCCGGGTCTTCCGGTCGCTCCGGGTGGCGAACGAGACGCTGGAGGTGGCCCGCCCGGCGCGCGGCTGAACCCTCCGGCGGCGGGAGGCCGCGATGAAGATCGTCGATGTCGAGGCCATCGCGCTCGCCGTCCCGATGAAGCAGGGGATCGCCGCCCCGATCAGCATGCCGCGGGCCGGCGAGACCGCCGGGATCGTCTTCCGCGAATACCGCTCCGTCATCGTCCGCATCCGCACGGATGACGGCATCGAGGGCGTCGGCGAGTGCATGACGCGGCTGTCCGGCACGGCGCTGCGCGATATCGTCCACTATGTCGCGCCGCTGCTGATCGGCAAGGACCCGCGCGACGTCGAATATCTCTGGGACCTGCTCTGGTCCGTGATGATGAACCGCGGCCACCAGAAAGGCTTCTACCTGGAGGCCATGGCGGGCATCGACACCGCGCTCTGGGATATCTGGGGCAAGTCCGCAGGCGTGCCGGTGTGGCGGCTGCTCGGCGGCCGGACCAACCCGAAGCTCTGGGCCTACGCCTCCTCGCTCAGGCTGCGCGACATCGGGGTCCTCCGCGAGGAGATCGACGCGCACAAGGCGGCCGGCTTCAACGCGATGAAGGTCAAGATCGGCAGGGACCCGATGAACTGGCGCGGCGAAATCCGCACCGTCGAGCAGATCAGGGACCATGCCGGCGACGGGATCACGCTCATGGCGGACGCGAATTGCGGCTACGGGCACGACCGCAAGACCGCGCTGCAGGTCGGCCGGGCGCTGGAGGCGCTGGGCCTCTACTGGTACGAGGAGCCGCTGGCGCCGGATGACATCGACGGCTATGCCTTCCTTCGGCAGAACCTCGGCATCCGCATCGCGACCGGAGAGGCCGACTTCAACCGCTTCAGCTTCGCGCGCTTCTTCAAACGCGACGCCATCGACATCGTGCAGCACGACGCGGCGAGGGCGGGCGGCATTACCGAAGCGCGGAAGATCGCCGACATGGCGTCCGCCTTCCATGTGCTTTACGCGCCCCATACCGGCAGCTCGTCCAACATCATCATGACGGTGTCGCTGCACCTGGCGACCTACGCGCCCAACTTCCTCATCTACGAATACATGCAGAGCGACTGGAACCGCGAGGAGCCCAACCCGCTGCGGCGGGACCTCTGCGACCTTCCCATCAGGTCGTTCGAGGACGGCTGTCTGGAAATGGAAGACCGCCCGGGCCTCGGCATCACGCTCAACGAGGAAGTCATCGAGAAATACCGCCTGCCCTGACGCGCGGGCGGCAGGCAACGGCCCTACCTTGCGTTCATTCGTCGCCCCGGACCCCGATCCGGGGCCCATCCCGGGCCGTTTCCGCCTGACGGGAAGGCCGGGAGATGGACCCCGGCTCTCCGCTTCGCTCCGGCCGGGGTGACGGCGGGGGACGCCGAGCGTCCGGTACGCCGGGTCAGGGCATGACGCCGTGGCGCAGGGTCGGGCCCGGCGCTTCGGTGCGGCGCAGTTCGGCGCGGTCGAGCGCCTCGACCAGGCGCGGGCGCGTTTCCGCCGGCTCGATCACATCGTCGATCTTCATGGCTTCCGCGGCGGGCCACGCCCCGCATAGGCGGCCGTATTCCCGCACCAGCCGTTCGTAGAGCGCATCGGGGTCGTCTGCCGCCTCAAGCTCCGCCTTGTAGGCCGCGCGTATGCCGCTCTCCAGCGGGATGGCGTTGAAGTCCGCCGTCGGCCAGGCGAGCACCGCCGATTGCTCCGCCCCGTAGCCGCCCATCGCCGCCGCGCCGTAGCCGAACGCCTTGTGCAGCACCACCGTCACCAGCGGCGTGTTGGCGAAGGCGAAGCTGCTGGCCACCGCCATGCCGACCCGGAGCGCCCCTTCCCGCTCCGATTTCGGCCCCGTCATCACGCCCGGCGTGTCGGTGAGGAAGATAACCGGCAGGTGGTAGGCCGCGGCGAGGTCGATGAAGCGGCGGAGCTTGTGCCCGGCCGCGGCCGTGATCGCGCCCGCCATCACCTTCGGCTGGTTCGCCGCAACGGCGACCGCCCGGCCGTCCAGCCGCGCGAAGCCGGTAATCATCATGCGGGCATAGTCCGGCTTGAGTTCGAAGAAGCTCCCCCTGTCGAAGATCGCCGCAATGGCCTTCTTCATGTCGTAGGGCCGGCGCCGGTTCGCCGGAATGAGGTTGCGCAGGACCTCTCCTGATCCTCCGGGCGCCGCTTCCGGCTCGGCCCTCGGCGGCCAGGCCCAGGCATTTGCGGGCATGAAGGAGAGGTAGCGCTTCAGCTGCCGGATCGCGTCCGCCTCGTCCTCGGCGGCGTTGTCGGCGACGCCCGAGATGCGGCAATGCACCTCCCAGCCGCCGAGCTCCTCCTTGGAGACGCGCTCGCCCGTGCCCATGGCGACGAGCGGCGGGCCGCCGGCGGCCAGCATCCCCTCCCCCTTCACCATGACGATGAACTCCATCATCGAGGCCAGCAGCGAGCTGTCCCCGGCGGTGGGGCCGAGCACCGCCGCGATCGTCGGCGCGGTGCCGGAGAGCCGCGCCACATCCATGAAATGGTGCATCGGCGCGAGCCCTTCGCCGATATATTCGTCCGTGCGCGCCCCTGCCCCGTCGAACAGCCAGACCAGCGGCGCCCGGTCGCGCAGGGCCAATTCGATCATCCGGTGCTTCTTGGCGAAGTTCACCAGCCCGAGCGAGCCGCCGAGCACGGTGAAGTCCTCGGCGACCACGCCGGCTATGCGCCCGTCTATCCGACCGAAGCCGGTGACAACGCCGTCGGCCGGCGTCACCTTGTCCTTCACCGGCGTCACGCGCGTCGGCGCGTGGGTCGCCAGCCCGCCGATCTCGGTGAAGCTGCCCGCATCCATGAGCATCGCGACCCGCTCGCGCGCCAGCTGCTTGCCGGCCCGG
>JAJEAZ010000421.1 GCA_022824105.1 Alphaproteobacteria bacterium | reverse complement strand
GCCCTTGTGCCTGATCGTCTCCGAGAGGCCGCGGAAGCTGCTCATCGTGCCTTCCTCCGCGACGAAGAACCCCGAATACGCCTCGCTCGTCGCGTCGTCCATCGTCCAGATCAGGTCCCACGTCCTGCCGGGAACCCACTCGTGCGTCGAACCGTCCTGGTGCAGCAGCATCCCCGGCATCGGCTTCCGCGGCCGCTTCCGGCGGTGCGCGCCGCGGCGCCTCGCCTTCCGGATGCGCCCCTCGTCCTGAAGCTTGACCCGCAGCCAGTTGTAGCTGAACCCGTAGCCGAACTCGTCCACGAGCTTCTCGTGGAAGTGTTTCGCCGTGTAGTCGTGGTACGTCGTGTCGTACAGGTCCAGCACCTCCGCCACGATGTCCGCCGGGATCCGGTTGCCCGCAACGCGGTCAAGCCGGCGGTCCAGAAGGCCGTCGTCGCCATCGGCTCCGTAGCGGCCTTCCCAGCGCCGGAAGGTCCGCACGGAAACGCCCAGCACCCTCGCCGCATCCTCCTGGCTCAGCTGCCCGGCCTGCCTCCTCTCGAAGAGCTCCTCGAACTTCATCCGCCTTCTCCGCTGCATCGCCCTCGCCAGTCCCATGATTCTCTGCTCCCAGGTTTTGGGAGCCATCCTAGAACCGGACAGATGGCTTGTTACCTGCAGCGGACATACGGCTTGTTATCGACAAGGGTCGAATTGTCGCTTGCACGAATGTAGTTTATAAACTACAATGGCGGCATGTTCACGCTGCAGCAGACCGGGACATTCCGGAAGTGGTTCGGCAAGCTCCGGGACGAGCGGGCCGCGACGGCAATCACCGCGCGGCTGGCCCGGCTGTCCTATGGACATGCGGGTGACGCGAGACCGGTGGGCAAGGGCGTCAGCGAGCTTCGCGTTCATCATGGCTCCGGCTACCGGGTGTATTTCCGGCGGCGCGGGTCCACGATCATCGTGCTGCTCTGTGGCGGGGACAAGAGCACGCAGGCACGCGACATCAAGCTCGCGTGGAAACTCGCCGCTGAAACGGAGGAAGGACCATGACCGAAGAACTGACGATCTTTGACCCGGCCGATCACCTGAAGTCCGATCAGGCCATTGCAGACTTCATGTGCGACGCGCTGGAGACGAACGATCCCGGCTACGTGGCCCATGCCCTTGGAGTGGTGGCCCGCGCAAAGGGCATGGGTGAAGTCGCCCGCCAGACCAGTCTTTCGCGCGAGCAGCTCTATCGCTCGTTCAGCAGCGAAGGGAATCCAACGCTGCGCACGACGCTGGCGGTGTTGCAGGCTGTCGGCATCCAGCTCCTCGCAAGGCAGGCCGAACCCGACAAGGCGTGACAGTCGTGCCCATGGCGGTTGCCATGGGTCCGGCTTTCCCTCTCCCCTCCCGGTGTGAAGGAGTGCCTCGCCGAGGGCCAGTGCGGAACCTGGTTGTTTGTTTCCTGGCATCCAAACAGGCCATATCCGCCTGGTCTCGGTGATTTCAGGACCTGAAACGGGCCGTAGCGTTGAGCTGATCGCCTTTCATCGTGTCCTCACCCGACGAACTGGACGCTGCGGACGGCAAAAGGACAGAATTCCTCACAAGGGAGCTGCAACGCCGTCCGCGAGGCACCGAGCTGCGCGGATCGCGCCGGCGCCGGGGACGTTCCGCGAAGGCAACAGGAATGAATTTCCACGAGATCGGTCATTCCGGAACATCGTCCTCGACCAGGTGCAGCCCGCGCAATCGACAGGGAGGCGACAGGCCGGGGACGGTCACCAGTCGCGCCCAGCCCTTGAACGAGCCCTTCACCATTTTCATGCGGCCCCCGCCCCGCACACTTCCCTGTGCCGAAAATCGACCTTGGCCACAAGGACCGGCGGTGGCCGTTCCAGGACGGCGCTGGCCCCTGGCCCGGCAAATGCGCGCCGCGCGTCAGCGCGACCGACGGCCGGCGCGCAGCGCCGGCCCGCGCAAGGGATGCCCGCCCGGAGGGACGCGATCCGCAGCCCATGGCGACAGCCACGCGCAGCGCAGCGAGCATGGCGTCGTCGGCAGGGCTGCTAGCGCGGCAGGGCAGCCCGGTCGCGAAGCGATGCGCCCTAATCGCAAGGAAGACCGCCAATGACAAAAGCGCCCTGCAGGCTGAAAACGTCGTTGTCTCGATCCGGCCGAACTCGATCTCCGTTGCGAAGCCGGCCAGCAAGAGGAGCCGGCCGGGCCGGGGCGAGCGTCAGCGAGCACGCGGCCCGGCGAGGCCGGCGCGGCCGAGGGAACCGAGGCCGCGAACGATGAAGGCCGGCCCGGAGGGCCGGCCGGTCGTCTCGATGGCGCTCGTCCTGGTTCCAGGGAGAAAGGGGCGACCTGGCGGCCGCCCCCGGTGTCGCTTCAGGCCCTCGGTGGCATCGAGGTCCTGTTCCACTGTCCGTTGCCGATGCCCTGGACGAGGCCGGTGGCCTGGGCTTCGGCGAGGCCGAGGCCGGCCTGCCGCTCGGAAAGGCCGAGCTCGAAGGCGATCCGGGCGACGGTGAGCGGGGTGGCAAGGGTGTGGGCGAGGATCCAGCCTCGCACGGTTGCGTGGATGATGCGGATGTCGAGTCCGTCCATTGATTCGATCTGGTGTGCCATGATGTTCTCCCTTGGCGGTGGTTTCGGCGGCAGGCTTGAGGCAGGACCTTGCGGCCCTGCCTGTGGCGTTCATGCGTAGGCCCATGTCTCGGCCATGACGGCCTTGACGATCGTGTTCGGGGTGTCGGCCATGAGGCATTCCCTGCGGCCGTTCCCGGTGATGGTGGCGATGTACCTGCCTCTCAGTTTCCGCCACCGGATCCTGTTCCCTGCGGCTTCGATCCTGCGCATGAGCACCCTGGCGGCGTCTCTTGGCGTGTTCTTCCGCATGAAGTGGAAGTCCAGCAGGTTGCGTTCGTTCTCGATCCGGTCTCCGCCGATCGCGTATCTGCACTTGATCATTTCGAGCCTCCTTCGGCATTGATTTCGTTTCCCGTATGGGATGCCCGTTGCAAGCGTAAGCCTGGCCGACGGGTCAAGGGCTTGAGCAGGCGAGTGGTGCGGGCAGCGCAGCGGTCAAGGATCGTTGATCCGAGCGAAGCGGATCAACGCAGCCTTGGGCGCCAGCAACCCGGTCGCCTGCGTCCCTTGACGCGGCGAGTCAGGCGTCGCTACGCTTCCAGAGTCCCAGACAGACGTTTTCCGTTCTTTCGGGCGGAACGGCGTTGAATTCATGCTCTTGACGGTTTTGGTCCCCGCAACGCGCAGCGCGGCAGGGGGAAGTCTGAAGGGGGACGGCAAGTCCCCCTTCATTCCCTGGTTCCTGTCTGCCTTTCCCGTGTCTGAAGGACCGGGCCGCTCTTGCGGGTCTGAATGGAGGTGTCCCGGGAGCACTTGCGCCCTGGCGTGCTCGTTCGGCGGGCGCTCCGGGCCGGCCCGCGCAAGGGATGCCCGCCCGGAGGGACGCGATCCGCAGCCCCGGCCGACCGCCACGCGCAGCGGAGCGAGCATGGCGCAGTCGGCCTGGCTGCTAGCGCGGCAGGGCAGCCCGGTCGCGAAGCGATGCGCCATCATCATCACCATCACCACCGCATTTCCGAAAGACGTCCCTGTCCTGCAACTGGAGACTGTCCCTGCCGTCAAGATGGCCGTCGGCTGGAGGGTCCGGCCGGGCCGGGTCGAGCGACAGCGAGCACGCGGCCCGGCGAGGCCGTGGGCGTCGCCCGACGTTTGGTCCGATGGGTGGAGTCCTGGACCAGGCCCGATCAAGCGTCAGCGATGATCGCGACCTGCCGAGGGCGGATGCGCGTCAGCGCGACGCCCGAGGCGAGGCGGACAGCGAGCGAAAGCGAGCATGGCCGCGAGCCTGCCCCTCCGGGGCGGACGTGCGTCCAGCACGACGCCCCGGGCGATGCGCGTTGCGCGAGCCTGTCAACAGGGCGCAGGAGTTCCGGATCGGAGGCGATCGAGCGCAGCGATGATCGCCGGTACCGGCGGCCGAGCCGGGGCGAGCACACGGCCCGGCAAGGCCGCCAGCGCGATCCGGGTCCTGGTCCCGGCCTTCGGAGCAGGTCCGGTCGAGCGAAGCGAAACCGCGCGAGAAGCGCGGAGCGCGATCGCCCGCCGGCCGGAAGGCCGGCGAGGCCCGGCGTCAAGCGCCGGGCCGTTGGACTTCCAGTTCTTCGAGGTAGTCGATGACGAGGCATCCGTCGCGCTCGTCGCGTTCCATGCGCTCCCGGAGGACCCGCTGGCGGATCGGCTCGAGGATTTCGGCGATGGGGTTTGTTTCGGGGCGGCGGATCGTGTCGGTGCGTGTCATTGTCGGAACTCCTGTCCAGGTTGCGTTTCGCCCCTCACGGGACGCCGGACGCCAGGCGGATCCCTGTGACCCGCGGGTCAACCCCTTGAGCCGGCGAGTGGTTCGGGCAGCGCAGCAGCCTCGATTCGCAGGGAGCGCCAGCGACCATGCGAATCAGGCTGCCAGCAACACGGTCGCCGGCGTGGGTTGACGCGCGGAGTCGCGGATCCGCCATGATCGACAATCCCGGAGAGACCATTGCAGGCTTTCGGACGTGCCTGGCCCTCAGCCGGTTCGCGCGGAATCGACGGGATCCCCGCCGGAAATCGTGGAAACGCTCACACGGCCGGTCTGGAAGTGGCGGCCGAGCCGGGGCGAGCACGCGGCCCGGCGAGGCTGTCCAGGCCGAGGGAACCGAGGCCGCGATGGTCGCGCGGAGCGCGGCCGAGCCTGGCGGAAGATCCCGGGAAGCGGAACTGGTCGCGGTCGAACGCAGGCGATGTGGCCGCGAGCGAATGCGAGAATGGCCGCGAGCCCGTCTTCCCGTCCGGCGCGGTGAGCCGGAAGCAAGGATCGGCGCAAGGACGGCCGAGCCGGGGGCGAGCGAAGCGAACACGCGGCCCGGCGAGGCCGTCTAGGCCGAAGGAACCGAGACCGCGATGGCCGCGCGGAGCGCGGCCGAGCCTGGCGGAAGACCTCGGGGAGCGGAACTTATCGCGGTCGAACGCAGGCGATGATCGGCTAGGACGGACCGCAGCGCGTCAGCGCGACGCCCAGACGATGTGGCCGCGAGCGAATGCGAGAACGGCCACGAGCTTTGCCCCCTGCCCGGCCGAGGGCGGACGCGCGTCCAGCGCGACGCCCGGGGCGATGCGGCCAGCGAGCGAATGCGAGAATGGCCGCGAGCCCGCCTTCCCGTCCGGCGCGATGGGTCGGAAGCAAGGGTCGACGCAAGGACGGCCGAGCCGGGGCGAGCGAAGCGAGCACGCGGCCCGGCGAGGCCGTCCAGGCCGAGGGAACCGAGGCCGCGATGGTCGCGCGGAGCGCGGCCGAGCCTGGCGGAAGATCCCGGGAAGTGGAACTGGTCGCGGTCGAATGCAGGCGATGATCGCCCGGGACGGATCGCCGCGCGGAAGGGTTCCGCAGGAACCTCCGCGCAGGCGGCCGGAGGCCGCTTGGCAACGGGCCGCTCCATCGGCGGGACGGAGCGGCCCGTTGGGCGCGGAGGTCACGGGGCGAACCTGGCGACGGGAATGCCGAGGCGACGGGCCTTGTCGACGAGGTTCTCGGTGATGCCCGACGCTCCGGCGAAGACGAGGAGGCCTTTCGGCAGGAGATCGAGCATGGCCTCGTTCCGTCGAAACGGGGCGGCCCGTCCGTGACGCTCCCAGTCCGGCCTGCACACGACCTGGTCGACGCCGTTCCGTTCCGCCCAGCGGGCGGCGATCCGGTCGACGCCGGGGCCGCCGCCATGGACGAGCACGATGTCTGCATGCTTCGCCCTGGCCTTGTCGAGGCGGGCGATCACCGCCGCCGGGTCCGCGACGTCCCTGCCGCCCGCGACCGCCACCAGGGTGCCCTCGGGCAGGTGCGCGACCGTCGTCCGCTCCTTGCGCGCCCTCTGGTAGTCGCGGGCGTCGATGGCGGCGCTGGTCAGCTTGCCCGAGAGCGAGACGTGCGATCCGGTGCGCGGCCGCCACGTGCTGCCCGTCGCTTCGCGATAGGCCTCTGCGGCAGTGTCCCGCAGCGTCTCGAAGGCGTCCCGGCGCGCGTCCAGGTTCTGCGACCGGTTGGTGACAAGCTCCAGCT
The DNA here is from genome assembly GCA_022824105.1 of Alphaproteobacteria bacterium. Classification (GTDB taxonomy): domain Bacteria; phylum Pseudomonadota; class Alphaproteobacteria; order Bin95; family Bin95; genus Bin95. Next base: position 12,082 of record JAJEAZ010000421.1, on the reverse strand, counting down.
CGCGGGATCGGACCTCGCTGCCGTCCTGCCTGCGCAGCAGGTCCTTCAGTTCGGGGACCAGCCTGTCGGCCGTCCTGTCCAGCCTGCGTGTCTGGGCGTCCAGGCAGTTGACGAACCCCCAGAGCAGGCTCTCGCGCTCGTCGGCAAGCTGGAACCCGTCGGGCGCGACGCCCTCGGCCAGGATCCGGAACGCCTCCAGAAGCGCGCATGTCGCGTCGTCCTCGTCCCAGACGTCCCGGGTGTCGAACTCGTCGCGGTCCGGTGTCGCGCCGAAGAGCTGCGCCTGAGCACAGATGGCTGCGGTGACGGATTCCGCTCCGGTCTCGATCGTTTCGATGTTCGTGTTCATGATGACCTCCTTGGTCCAGGGTTTCGACAATCCCCCTTCAGGGACCCCTCCCCCTCGCAAATCCCTGCGGCCCGCGGGTCAACCCCTTGAGCCGGCGAGCCGGTGCGGGCCGCGCAGCAGCCCCGATTCGCAGGGAGCGTCAGCGACCATGCGAATCAGGCTGCCAGCAACACGGTCGCCGGCGCGGGTTGACGCGCGCAGACGCGGATTTGCCATGATTCAAGGACACAGCGAGAAGGAAAAACATTCCTGACGTCAGGAACGGAGGCCCGCCCGCTCGTGCGATCCCCCGGGGCAAGCGTCAGCGCGCAGGGCGCGCCAGCGCCCGGAGGCATCATCACGAGACCCCCTCCTCCGTGCGGCGCGTCAGCTCCAGCCCGTCAGGGACGCCATGGGCGAGACGTCGGACAGGATCTCGACCTCGTCGCGCGAGAGCCTCTCGAAGGCCAGGCAGAGCGCTACGTCGGCCTCGCTGCCGAACGGCCCGTGCTCTTGGCCGGTGGCCAGCTCGACCACCGTCCATGTCGGATCCCAGACCGGGATGCCGCGATACGCGCCCGAGCCTTCGGCGTGACGGCGCGCGCAGGTCTCGCAGCGGGCCGCCCCCGCCGAAGGCGCCTCGCAGTCGACGCATCGATGGCGGGCCTTCCGGTCGGCATAGCGGCGGCGCCGCGCGGCGTATTCGGCCTCGCGGTTGCGGCGCTCGGCCCGGGCGACGGAGCACGGGGCGCACATGGTGGCGTCCTCGAACGTCGGAGCCTGGCACTTCACGCATTGCCCGGCCGCCTTCCGGGACTCGTAGCGTGCCCGGGCGGCGTCGCGGCAGGCCTGGCACTCGGCGGCTCCGTTCGCCGGCTTCCCGCATCTCGTGCATGCACCGAGGGCGCGCCGGAATTCGTAGCGCCGACGGTCCGAGACCCGCTTGGCCTCCTTGTCGCGGCGCCTGTTCCTCTCGGCGGCGCAGGCATCGCAATGCGCCCTGCCGCCCATCGTCGGAACCGAGCACCGGACGCAGAGGCCGGCAGCGCGCCGCTCGCGATGTCGGGCCTGCTTGGCCACCCTCCTGTCCTCGCGGCAGGGCTCGCACATCGATCGGCCCTCGACCGGCGGAGCGTTTCCGCAACGAATGCAGAGGCCGGCGGCGCGACGGGCCTTCGTTCGCCGACGGCCATGTTTCCGGCCGGCCTCACGCCGCTTCTCGGGATCCCGGCCGCAGTAGGGCAGGCCCTCGGCCTTCGCCCTGGCGAGACGCTTCCGGTCGTGCGCCCGGTGCTTCTCGGCACACGGCTCGCAGGTCGTACGGTCCGGACGCGCGGGAGCCTTGCCGCACTTGGTGCAGACGCCCGCGGCCGTCCGCTCGACGTAGAGGCGCCGGTCGCGTTCGCGCTCGTACTCGCGGGCCTTGGCCGGGTCCCGTCTTGGCGTCCCCTCGGCGCGAAGCCTGGCGTCCCTCGCCCGGGCGGCCAGGTTCCGCTTCTCGCTGCAGGAGGGGCAGAGCGCGCGATTCGGCGCGGGTGGGGCCTTCCCGCATTTCGGGCAGAGACCCCGGGCGACGCGGTCGGCGGTCCGTCGGCGCTGGCGTTGCGCATCGGCCTCACGCCGCTTGCCGGCGCATGGCTCGCACCGGGTCCGGCCCGGAGCGGGCGGGGCCTTGCCGCAAGCCAGGCAAAGGCCCTTCTCTTGCCGCTCGGCGGCCCGGCGATGCCAGCGCGCCCGTTCGCGCGCCCGCTTCGCCTCGATGTCGTCCTGCTGGCACATGGGAGGCTCTCCTTGACATGGGTGGAAGAAAACGGGGAGCGCCCGGCCCGTCGTCGCGCCGGGCGGACGTCCCCGAGGGCGCCGCTCAGCCGCGCTGGCGTCGGTCGCAGAAGAGCCCGGCCGAAACCGAACCCCAGTACTGGACCCCGCCCCTGGACCGCGTTCCGGTGCAGATGATGATCTCGTTCCGCGCCGGACGCATCTCCCGGACCGCCTTCAGGGTGGCGGTGGGGAACGGCGTCTTTCGCCGGCTCCGGCCCTTGGCGGGCACGGGCTCCGCGGCGCGGCGGATCTCGCCGTTGACCAGGGCGCGGAACTTCTCGACGACATAGCGGTCGTCCTTGAGGCCTGTTCCGAAGAGGTGGGTGAGGAAGGTGTTCGCGGAATTTCCGGGAAGGGGCATTGTCGCGGTCATGGTGCGTCTCCGTCTCAAGGGGTTGAATGCGACAGCAGGCGCCCGCCGCCGGACCACGCTGCTGCCGCCCCCTCCCCGCTTTCCTCCAACTCCCGTCAAGCGCGCCCGGCCCGGTGCGGCCTTCCGGGCAGGTGTCCGCGCGCCCGTCCCGGCTGGCAAGCGCAAGCGCGCAGGGAGCGCCAGCGACCGGAGGCGATAAGGATCGCAGCGGAATTGGCGGGAGCGCCAGCGACCGCCAATTGGAGCGGAGAGCCTGGGCCGCAAGGCATCGCGACGAGAGCGAGGCAGACGATCATGCAGAAGCCTCCCGATCCCCCGCCCGGACTCGCCAGGCCCGGACACCCAGGTGGAATCGAGCAAGCGAGCCGGCAGGGCATCCGGCGTCACGGCCGAAAGGCGGGAAAGGGACGAAGGCTCGACCCGAGGACAAGGGAAAGTGGAAACGGCAGCGGCGCCGCGGCCCGAAGGGCCGCCTCCGCCGGAAAACGGCAGCGGCCGCAAGGCGGCCACATTTTCCATGTCTGGAATACCGGATAGAGGGTTTCGGCGGTCCCGGATGTCCGGGCAGCGACGGCCGTTACGCGTCCCGGGCCTCCGCTTCGTCCAGCGCGGCGCGGACAGCCTTCGTGATCTCGCCCGGATCGGCGTCCTTCATCGTCGCCGTCACGAACACGGCCCTGCCGCCGGAGGACGTGGCGCACAGCCTCCCAAGGCGGTCATGGGAACGGGATGGCCAAGACGCCCTTCGATTCCTGATAGATTCCGGAGAGGGTCTCATAGAGCCTGTCGAGACGGTCCACTCGCGCCATGAGGAGCTCGCGTTCCGGATCGCCGAGACGGTCGATCTCGTTCCTGATGCGCCAGCACGACCAGTAGGCGTTGCTTCGATTGTACTGGCCATCTTCCAGGCCGAAGACCTCGCCGAGGATCCTCAGGTCATGCGGTATCGCTAAGCTGTCACGGCTGTTCTCGTGGCTGAAGAGGTAGAAGAAGTTGTCGAAACCCGCCCACGTGATCGCGGAAAGACACAGTGAACACGGCTCGTGCGTCGACAGGAAGATCAGCTCATCCGTCCCGGGGCGTTCCTCCAGTTCGTAGAAGCTCTTCAGGCACTGGATTTCTCCATGCCAGAGTGGATTGGCAGTCTCGTTGTTCGTTTCCGCCAGCACCAGGCTCAGGTCCGATTTCCGCAGAAGAGCGGCGCCGAAAACCTTGTTGCCGACGGCAACGCCCAGTGTTGTCAGCGGCACGATATCCATCTCGATCGTCAAGAGAAGTCGGGTAAGCAGGCGAACTCGGTCGCCGCGACGCTCGAAGGGTTCAAAATTGGCCATCCAGAATCTCTTTTACTTTTTCGCAGCCAAGCATGCTGGAACCAGCGCAGGTCCGAAACCCCGGACTTGGCCTTCGGGACGAGGGCCGTGCGAACCGGGAGCGATGGCGAATTCACCGCCGGACATGCCGAAGTCCGCAGGCGACGGGCGTCGCGACGCCCGGCCTTCGCCGCCGCCGCAGGCCGGATGCTTCGCCGGACTCGTCATTGACATCCGGGAAGGCAGCCGCCTTCATCGAGACGGCGCGTCGCGGTCCGGCCGCGCCGCCCGTTTCGGAACGCGAGGAGGATCCCCGATGCAGCTCTCGTTGTCATGTCCCGTCATTGCCGTTGCGGCCCTCGGCGGCCTTGTGGCCTGCGGAGGCGGCGGGGAGCCGTCCTTCGACGCAAAGGCGGCGATTGCGCGGACGGGATCCGCCGCTCCCGCCGAAACCGTTGAACAACAGGAGGCAAGATCTGCCGGGATAGTCGCAAGGGCCAACGGCGTCGTGATCTCGACGCTTTACATCGAGGCCGAGGGAGCGGAGGTTCTCGTCGCGACGGAGTGCGGCGGAACACGGTGCGTCCTTGCCGATCCTGTCACCGGATTCTCCTGGAGCCTGACCACGGAGGACGTGCTGGCTTCGGCACCGGTGACAGACGGCGAGACGAGACATGCGGTTTTGACCAAGCACGGCGTCACTCTCGTGGCATCGGAAATCGAGAACCCGGGCGTACGGGGACGGACCTACGGCGCATGGCTGGAACATGGAGCGTTCGCGGCAAGCGTCGTCACCGAGACCGAAGCCGCTCTGGACACCGGATGCGGGACGGACGGAAATTGCGAGGAGATCTTCGCGTCAAGTTTCGCCTTTGCCGGCGGCGAGCTGACGGGATCACGTCCGCCGGCAAGCGCCACATGGCGCGGCGTGATGGTTGGCAGCCCCGTGCGCGGTAACAACCGGGACAACCTTCTGCAGGGCGACGCGACGCTGACCTACGACATGGCGAGCCGGACGCTGGACGCGGACTTCACCGGCATCGTCGACCTTGACCGCGACGCGGCTCACGCGGTTGGCGCGTTCGGCTTCGACAACGTCCCCGTCGCCGACAACGGCACGTTCGACTTCGGCGTCGTCGGCAACCTCATACAGGGCGGGTTCGGAGGGCCCGGCCACGAGGAGGCGGCCGGCATCCTGGAGAAGATGGGCATCGTCGCGGCCTTCGGCGCGAAGCGGGCGGCGGGCAACGGGAAATGACTGTCTCAGAAAGCGGCCCGGTTTCTGAGACAAGACGAGCGCCTGTGTCAGGTTCGGCTCACGCGGGCGAATTGGTCATGTCGCGCGCTCGTTCGACACCGTTGGCTCAAGGCTGATCCGGAAGCGCCAGTCCCTGATCTTGTTCAGGGGAATTCCCGTAGTTGCCGCCGCGGCCTGATCGAGACGATCCCGCATCGGGTCCTGCGCGGCATTCCTCCATGGATGGACCACCTCGTGCCTGGTTTCATCGAACGCCTCGGCCAGCATGCCCGTTTCCTGCGTCCGGAAATCCGGAACGCGCAGCGTGGCAAGGTCGGCCTGGGAAAAGGACGGGTTCGTCAGCTTGGTCCCTCGTCTCGCGAGGAAGCCGAGAGCACCGGCGGTGGAATTGAACCATGCACACAGGGCTTTCGCCGTCTCCAATGTCATTGCCTCTCCGTAGACCGGAACCCACATTGAACCAAGTGACGCAGTCTTGCTGAAAATCGAAAGCAGGCGGGCCGAGTCGGTGGCGAACTTCGCCGCGAGCAGGACATGTCCCGCTTGCTTCCTATAGCGGACCGCAAGTCCTGCCTTCCTGTCCACTACAGCCTGCTCCGGGGTAGCTTCCATCGTGGTTCGGAGGTCCTTTGCACGGCTCCAGAACACGCGGTAGTTCTCGCCGCCGCTTTCGACAGGGCAAAACGCGTCTCGGATGCGTCTTCCAGACGGGCCAAGCCGATAGAGAGTCTGAAGCGGCACGAGTGCCGGCTCCTCTTCGAGCGCCCTCGCGGCGCAAGCAAGTTCCGGGTCAAGGAATTGGCACGGCCGCCAGTCACCGTTTCGGACACGCTCCGCGGGATGTTCGTGCACGGTGGCCCACTTGCTGTCCGTTCCTGCCTGGATCGCTTCCGCAGCCTCAATGGCCTCCTCATGGGAGGACGGCATGACGCGCAACGAGAAGAACCGGGTTGGCCGGTCGTCGTCTGCCGATGCGGTACGTCTCCGGCAGACCAGCAGCGATTCATGGATGGCGGTGTTCTCGCTGAAATTCGGCCGTCGCGGGTCATGGCTGGTCACCACCGTCTCGACATGGAACCGCCTTGCAAGAAACCGACGCTCTGCCAGCCCGCTCGTATTTGTGCACGCCGTCGTCGGAATGACCTTTGCCTGTGTTGCAGCAGTGTCCCGCAGCAGCATGTCTGCGAGCGGAGAGAAGAATGTACCAATGCTGTTTGCCGTAACAACCCCCGTCATGGCACCGTCTCTTTGCTCAAGATGTTTCTGGATTCCGAGCTCATGGAGCTGCATCGCCTTCCGGCCGGCCTGGCCGTACTTCCGGTTCCGGTTTTCGTTCGCGGTGAACGGCGGGTTCATGATCACGGCGTCAAGATCCTTCAGCGGGAACCGGATGTCCTCGCTGTCGTTGACCTGGGCGGCATCGAGGCTCTCCAGGTCCCGTGACGGCTCCATCATCGCCTGCAGGTCCGTCCGCGTCGCGTCTGCGGCGGTCAGGATCTCCAGCGAGCCGGCCTTCGGCGGCCCCTCGGCCCGGGGACCATGCGGCATGGTCACCAGGTTCATGCGGGCGTAGTCGACCGTCGGCGCGCCGAGCGTGAGGTTGCACGCGGCCAGCTGGACGCCGTGGCGGTTGATGTCGAGGCCGCATAGAACGTCTTCCACCAAGAGCCTGTGGAGGGTGGCCCCCCTGCCCTCGTCGGTCGCCTCGCCGGCTGCCTCCGCAACCCGCGCCTTGATCGTCTGGAGCGTCGCCATCAGCAGCGTCCCCGTTCCGCACGCCGGATCGATGATCCTGAGCCCGGCCACCGCGTCCGGATCGGACCAGTCGATGAATCCCGGATCGAACGCAAGACGTGCAAGCATGACGGCAGAAAGGTTGTTCGTGTAGAAGGCGCCGTCGCTCTTCGCCGATCCGAGGATGCGATGGTAGAGCGGCCCGGCATGGTCGTAGCCGAGGTCGCTCAGGGAATCCGCCACGCGATTTGCGCACTCGGCGAGCATGCGCAGCGCATCGTCGATGCCCTTCCCCTCGCGCAGCGCATCCAGGACCGCGAGAGCGGGCCTGAACACCGGTGCATAGTCCTTCTCTAGGATCGACTCCCATGCGACCTCGAGAATGTCCTCCGGATGACGTGCGCCAGAAACCTTGTCGAGCCGCACGATGGTTTTCAGCTCCGGCTCGTCGCGCAGCCGCCGCTGCAGGAGCGCGGCATTGCAGAGCATCAGCGCGGCGACCGTGCAGACCCCCTTCGCGCCGCCGTCGACTTCCGGCACGAGATCGAGAGCCGCCGCAAGCGGACCCTCCAGCGCCTCGTCCTGGAAGGCCGCGCTTGCCCGCCGCACCACGTCGGAAATCTCGTTGGCGACAAGCTGGCCAGGCTTTCCGAGCCCGGAGGCTGCGACGACATGCGCGTAGATTCCCTGCTCGGCCTCCTTGAGGTCGAGCCGCAACTGCAGCGACTGGCCTTCGGCGTCGCGATCGCCGCCGGCGTCTCGCGGCGGACTTGCGGCTTTCGCCTCGTAGACCCTGACGAAACTGGCCGGGGATTCCGCAAGGCGACCGTCATGCGCCTGCAGCGCACGCAGGACCCGGCCAACGGTCGAGTAGCCTTCCGAGCCGCGCTCGAGCGCGGTCGCCACGTCGCCGCCCGGCGCGACGACCACCGGGATGATGATGTAGCCGAAGCGCTTGCCCGGCGCCTTTCGCATGACGCGGCCGACGGCCTGGACGACATCGACCTGGCTGTCGCGGGGATCGAGGAACGCGACCGCGTCAAGTGACGGCACGTCCACCCCCTCGGTAAACAGCTTTACGTTGGAGATGACGCGGCATTCGCCGTCGGTGTCGGCGCCGGCAAGCTCCCGCAGTTCCCGGTTGCGACGAAGCGCGCTGGCCGATGCATCAAGGTGGCTGGCAAGGACCTTCATGGCCTTCCCGTCCCGCATGCGGCGCGTGGTGGACCTCAGGACCTCGCTTTCCATCAGCGCCTCGGCATACCACTTCGAGCGCGGAACGCTGTTGGCGAATGCCATGGTGCGGCGAAGCTGGCCTGGCTGATCGAGGCTGGCGCCTTCCGTGACCCCGTTCACGGCGAGCGAGACGCCGAGAACGCGCGTCATGTCGTTGGTCGTTGGCGCCTGCTTCCGGCTGCTTGACGGGCTGATGCCCTCGAGTGTCCTGCGCAGGCCCGGAGTGACGCTCTCCTCGCCGACGCCCAGGACGATCACCCGGTAGTCCGAGAGCATCCCGTGTTCCACGGCCTTTGCGAACGGAAGACGATGCAGTTCCGGCCCGTAGACGTCGTGGTCGCCCATGTCGACGACCTCGATCCCCCGTTCGGCGAGCTTGTTCCTGGAACGCTGGGTGTAGAGCCGCGGGGTCGCGGTCATGTAGAGACGCTTGCGTGCCTTGAGCCGCCCGTCGTCGTGGAACTCCTGGAAATCGACGCGCCGCGTGCCGGAGTGACGTTGCGCGGCGTGCAGCGCCCCGGTCGTGCGGTGCGCCTCGTCGGCGATTGCAAGGTCGAACGCGGGCGCACCGTGAAGGGCCTGGGCGTCCGTCACCTGCCGGAGCGACTGATAGGTGCAGAAGATGACCCGGGCAGGGTCGTGGTCGCCGAGGGCGCGGGCAATCTCCTCCGGGTTCGTCGTGACCGGGCATTCAAGTTCCGAGATCCCGATGTCCTCGTTCTCGTTCCGCCCGCCGGCCGTCGGATCGGAGCACACGACGATGCATTCCAGGCGGCGAGTCGCGTGCCGCAGCCACTCGCGCCGCGCCTGCGAGACGAGCGCGATGGTCGGCGCGGCGAACAGAATGCGCTGCCCGTCCTCGACGATCTGCTCGGCGATGCGCAGGGAGACAAAGGTCTTTCCGGTGCCGCAGGCCATGATGAGGCGCCCGCGGTCATGGTCGGCGAGCCCGCCTGCGACGTCCTCGATCGCCTCTGCCTGCAGGGGCCAGGGCTCCTGCACCGGACGCTCGGCGTCGCGTTCGTCAAGCTGGACGTCGAGATGTTCCCGGAAGTCGATCTGCGCGACCTGTGGATGGGCGTTCCGGATCGCCCGTTCGGCATTCGGCCCCCAGCGGCACGTGGCCACGATCCAGCGAAGCCGGAATACGGGGTTTTGCGAGCCGCCGAGGAACTTGTCGATCTCGCCCTTGCCGAGCGTGTGACGCTCGTCGTAGCACTTGCACTGGATGGCGACCCACTCGCCGGAGGTCCGGCGTGCCACGAGGTCGATCCCGATGTCGCGGCCGTCGAGGCCTGTCAGCGCCTCGCGATCCGGCCAGTCCGGCCAGCGCCAGATCTCGTCGATCTCGAATTCGGGCTCCTGCCGCGCGATGCGCATGAACAGCTGCTCGAACCACCGTCCCTTTTCGGATTCGTCCCGGCTTTCCGTGCGGATGCGATCGAGGATCGTGCGGGCGGTGGGCCGCTCGGCCAGATCGAACGTCATCTGCCGATCTGTCATCGCGGTTCGCCCCGAGCGGGAACCGCCGAGGCGCGGTCTCCATTCGGAATCGCGTTGAAAACTGACCCGCCCATGGCCAGATTGCGGCGTGCACCGCCCGCAGCACCGGGCGTGCGGTCATTGGCAAGCTGGCGGAGCGATGGCGTTCCGACGGGAAGTTGCGCGAAGCAGGTGCTCGACCGTCGGCCGCCACCAGATCTCTTGTCGGTCAGCCGTAGCGGATAGAGACCGTCAGCTGCGAAGCTGCGAAGCTGCGAAGCTGCGAAAAGCAGGATTTGGACAGTCACGCCTGTCAAGAGCTATTTCCTGGATTCAGAAACTTTTTGTTGCCCAATCTGGTCTCTCCGGCTGCGTGGTCCGCGCGGTATATCTCCACGCGACACCTCCGGCAACCTGCCACCGCAGCGAACGACGACCGGGTCGCCGCGCCCTGCAGGAAATCTCGCCGTTCCAGGGTCACGGTCACATGGACCCGTCCCTTGCGCCACCAGCACCCCCTGGCGCGTCGGTCTTGCGGCGGACATGGACCGCGCCGCGCTCCTTCCGGATGTCGAAGTCGGACGCGTTCTTGCTGCCTTCGAGTTGCTGCGCTGCTGGTGCTGCAGGATCGCAAGCGACTGGATGGCCTTGTCCCACGCGGCGAGCCGGCCGTGCGAGAAGTCGCCGTAGATGCGGCGCACGTTGGCCTCGCCGAGCTCCACGATCTCGTCGAATATCGCCTGCGCGTGCTTCGCGCTCGTGTTGTCGGCGTCGATCAGGACCGCGAGGCTCCTGGTTTCCGCGGCTTCCGGCATTGGCTCTCCTTCCGATCACACCGCTCCGGGACGCGTGCGCCTGATGCCGTCCTCTTCGTTGCCGGAATTCCCTGCCGGCATTTTGGCGAACGCGCCACGCGGGATCTCCGACCGCCCGCCCCTCGCCGCCGTGTCCTCGATCGCACGACGCTCGAAGTCGTGTCATCCGGTCACCCGGTTGCCAACGTCCGCGATCCGGTCCAGCCTGTCGTTCCGGCCCTTTTCCGGATTGCACCCCGGACGGGTCGGACCCCCGGCCGCGCGTCCAGCCCTGACATCAGCTGGACGGCGCGGCCACCGGCGGGAAACCGGCTTGACCTGCGCGGCATCGGGACTTACGCGCATGGCAACGCGGATGTAGCTCAATGGCAGAGCACGGGCCTTCCAGGCTCAAGACGGGGGTTCGATTCCCGCCCATCCGCTCCAGTCCCGTTCAGCCAGGCCAGCTGACATCGCGCGGATCGTGTCCGTGCGCGCGTGGAGTTCGACAAGGAACCGCCATCCGGAACCGGCGGCTCAATGGACGTAACCCTCCGGGCCCGGGACGGCCTCGTGCGTCGTGCCCGGCTCGGCCTCCGCCATCCCCCGGAACACGCCTTCCCATGCGTCGGCCTGCGCGACCCGCTCTTCGCAGGCCTCGCATCCGCAGCCGGTGTCCGCGATCAAGTCCGCAAGGAGCGCGCACATGTCGGAAAGCGTCTCGCAAGCCTCGCGGGGGAGCTCGACCCGCACGGTGTCCGCACCGTCGTTCCCTGCCCTGTCCTTCATGCCGGGCGCGTCATCTTTCATCTCGTCCTCCTCCCATGTCGTCTTCCGATGCCAGCCACCGGATCTCCCGGATGCGCCGCCCGCCGCAGGCGCTGCATCGCATCCTGGCGACGGCGTCGCCCACCCGGGCCTCTTGCCCGTGCCGGGAGACGAGGGCAAGGACCGGAACGTCGCCGGAATGGCCGCAGCCGCAGGTGATCCGGAGGCTGCCGCCGCGAAGACTCCCCAGCCGCCGTCCTTCGAGGCGCAGCTCATGGTCCTGCCGGAAGGCGGCCTCGTTCAGACCGGTGTCTGGCGACCGAGCCCTGGACGGAATGTCGGGGGCGGGTTTCGCGGCGCGTTGCGGTACGGATTTCATCGAGCGGAACCGGCTCGACGGAATTCGGCGTGACGGGCCGGAGTTCACGGATCGCCCTGAGAGCCCCGGCAACACGTCTCCCCTCTCCTGCGCGCCGCCGGTCAGTGGCGCCTTTTCGGGTCGAAGACCTCGTCCAGGGTGTCGGCGCCGATCAGCGTCTCAAGCCACCGGTCGAGCGTGGCCACGTCGGCGGCACGGACCTCTTCGGCCCGCGCAGCCGGAACGCCTCCGAACCTGATGCGGGCCTGTCGCAGGAAGGTCTCGGCCTTGCCCTTTGCCAGCCCAAGCGCTTCGCCTTGCGCGCGGCCCTTGGCCAGTCCACGCACTTCGCCCTGTTCCAGCAATGTCTCTGCTATCGTTCCCACGAGCGCCTCCAGTTCGTTGTGTCCGTCGTTCCTCAGTCTCGTTCTCAGTTCCTCCAGGCCCAGGTCGTAGACGCGAAGGACGTATTCCATGGTCTGCCGCCTCAGGTCGTCACCCTCGGGCACGCTTTCCGCGATCTCCGCCATGAAGGTCAGCGCCTCCCGCCGCAGCGCGATGAATCCCGCTCTCAACGCAGGATTCCGCGACAGCTCGGCGATGTCCATGGCGCGCAG
>JAJEAZ010000698.1 GCA_022824105.1 Alphaproteobacteria bacterium | reverse complement strand
TTGGCCCGGAAGGCGGAAGACGCGGCGTTCGACTCGATCTTCCTCGCGGACAGCCTCTCCATGTCCAGCGAGGTGGCGCACACGGCGCGAAGCTGGCTGGAGCCGATCACGCTGCTGGGCGCGCTCGCCTCCGCGACCTCGAAGATCGGGCTGATCGCGACGGCCTCGACCACCTATACCGAGCCCTTCAACCTCGTCCGCCAGTTCGCGTCGCTGGACCACATCAGCAACGGCCGGATCGGCTGGAACATCGTGACCTCCTGGTCGGTCGCCGCGGCGCACAATTACGGCGACGACATCCAGGTGAGCCATGCGGACCGCTATGCGCGCGCCGAGGAATACATGACGGTCGCGAAGGCGCTCTGGGACAGCTGGGCCGACGACGCCGTGATCGACGACCGGCCGTCGGGGCGCTATGCGAAGCCCGGCAGCATCCATGCGCTCGATCATGCCGGCGAGCACTACAAGGTCGCCGGGCCGCTGAACGTGCCGCGCTGCCCGCAGGGGCGGCCGGTCTTCGTGCAGGCGGGGTCGTCGGAAACGGGTCGCGATTTCGCCGCCCGCCATGCCGAGGTGGTGTTCACCGCGCAACTGGAGAAGACGACGGCGCAGGCCTTCTACGCCGACCTGAAGGGGCGGGCGGCGAAGGCCGGGCGGGACCCCGGGAGGGTAGCGATCTTGCCGGGGTTCAGCCCTCTCATCGCGGACACGCGGGAGGAGGCCGAGCGGCTCGTCCTCGAACTGAATGGGCTGGCCGACCCGGAGGTCGGCAGGAAGCGGCTCTCCGGGCGCTTCGGCGGCTTCGATTTCAGCCATCTCGAACTCGACCGGGAACTGACGCCGGCGGACTTCCCCGATCCCGGCACGGTCGAGGCGGCGCGGAGCCGGGCGGAGACGATCCTGGGCCTCGTCGAGCGCGAGCACCCGACGCTGCGCCAATTGCTGGCGAAGCTCGCGGGCGCGCGCGGCCACTACACCTTCGCCGGCACGCCGGAGCAGACGGCGGACTTCATGGAGGAGTGGCTGGCGGACGGCGCCGCGGACGGCTTCAACCTCATGCCGCCCGTGCTGCCCTGGATGCTGGACGCCTTCATCGAGCGGGTCCTGCCGATCCTGCGCGCGCGGGGCCTGTTTCGCGACGCCTATTCCGGCTCGACGCTCCGCGCCCATTACGGCCTCGCCCGGCCCGCGCCGGAAGTCCTGCCGGGCGCGCGGGCGATCTAGCCCGGAAAACGGCTGTGCTATCTCGCAGACCGAAGCCCAACCGTCACCCCGGACGGAGCGAAGCGACGATTCGGGGTCCATCTTCCGGCCTTTCCGGCAGACTGAGACGGTTGGAGATGGGCCCCGGATCGGGGTCCGGGGCGACGGTTTCCGGTATGGTGGAATCCGGGTTCCGCCCCGTCCGGCCCGAAGCAGGAGGAGCATCGCCATGAGCGCGACACCCGTCACCTTCTATTCCGAAGGCTTCAAGCTGGTAGGGGACCTGTACCGGCCGGACGGCCTCGGGGCGGGCGAGATACGGGCCGGCATCGTGCTCTGCCACGGCTATACGGGGGTGAAGGACCTCTATTTGCCGGACAATGCCCGCGTGCTGACGGAGGCCGGCTATGTCGTGCTGGCCTTCGACTACAAGGGCTGGGGCGAGAGCGAGGGGCCGCGCACGCGCCTGGCGCCCTACAGCCGGGTGGCGGACGTGCAGGCGGCGCTGACCTTCCTCGGCGCGCAGGAGGAGGTGGACGAGGCGCGGCTCGGCATTTACGGCACCAGCTATGGCGGGGCGACGGTGGTCTGGACCGGCGCGGTGGACCGCCGCGTGAAGTGCGTCGTCAGCGTGGTCGGCATCGGGCACGGCGAGCGGTGGATGCGCAGCGTGCGCCGGCCGGACGAATGGTTCGACCTGCTGGAGCGCTCCGCCGGGGACCGGGTGAAACGCGCGACGGAGGGCGAATCGGAGTGGGTCGAGCGCAGCGAGGTGCTGTTGCCGGACCGTCAGTCGGCGGAGCTGGCGGCCGCCGCGCGGCGCAATGTGCCCTCGGCGCTCAACACGCTGCCGCTCGAATATGTCGATGAGACGCTGGGCTTCCACCCGGAATGGATCGTGGACAGGATCGCGCCGCGCCCGGTGCTCTTCATCACCACCGACGACGACCGGCTGGTGCCGCCGGAGGAGTCTGAGGCGCTCTACGACCGCGCCGGCGAGCCGAAGAAGCTAGTCGTGCTCCGGGGCTACGGCCACTACGAGGTCTATGTGGACCCCGCCTTCACCGAGGTGATGGACGAAACGCTCGCCTGGTTCCGGGAGCATTTGCCGGCAGCGTAGGAGGGGTAGCTGTGCTATCTCTCGCCCGTCTTCGGAGAACGGCGATGAACGGCAGACCTGCAGACGCGCGCGGCGGGGCGCGGCGATGCGCTATCTGAGTACGCGCGGCGAGGCGGCGGAGCGGGACTTCTCCGGCATCCTGCTGACGGGCCTGGCGGAGGATGGCGGGCTCTGGCAGCCGGCCGCCTGGCCGCGGCTGGACGAGGCGGCGCGCGCGCCGGGCGCGGGCTATGCCGAGCGCGCCTTCGCCGTCACCCGCTCCTTCACGGCCGGCGGGCTGGCGGAGGAGGACTGGCGGGCGCTGCTGGCCGACGTCTATGCGGGCTTCCGCCACCCGGCGACAGCGCCACTCGTGCAGCTAGACACGAATCTCTGGCTGATGGAGCTCTTCCACGGGCCGACCTTCGCTTTCAAGGACCTGGCCATGCAGGCGCTGGGCCGGCTGTTCGACCTCGTGCTGAAGGCGCGCGGCGAGCGCATCACCATCATCGGCGCAACCTCCGGCGACACCGGCGCGGCAGCCGTGGAGGCGGTCAAGGGGCTGGAGACCATCGATCTCGTCATGCTCTACCCGCACGGTCGCATCTCGGATGTGCAGCGCCGGCAGATGACCACGGTGGAGGAGCCCAATATCCACACGGTTGCGCTCGAAGGCACCTTCGACGACTGCCAGGACCTGGTGAAGGCGCTCTTTGCCGACACCCGGCTCCGCGAGGAGTGGCGCTTCGCCGCCGTCAACTCGATCAACTGGGCCCGCGTCATGGTCCAGACGGTCTATTACGTCCATGCGGCGGCGCAGCTCGGCGGCGGGCCGGTCGCCTTCTCTGTGCCGAGCGGTAATTTCGGCAATGTCTATGCGGGCTACGCGGCGCGCGAAATGGGCCTCGACGCGCCGCGCTTCATCGTCGGCTCGAACAGCAACGACATCCTCGCGCGTTTCTTCGAGACGGGCGACATGTCCACAAGGCCGGTGACGCCCAGCTGGTCGCCCTCCATGGACATCCAGGTATCCAGCAATTTCGAGCGTTTGCTGCATGACCTGCTGGAGCGCGACGGCCCGGCCGTCGCCCGGCATATGGCTGGCTTCCGGCAGAGCGGGCGGCTGCCGCTCGACGAGGCGCGCTGGCAGGCGGCGCGAAAGCTGTTCCGGGGCCATGCGGTGGACGATGACGGCACGCTCGCCGAGATCGCCTGCACCCATGCCGCAACCGGCATGACCGTCGACCCGCACACCGCCGTCGGCATCGCGGCGGCCCGGGCGTTGCACGACCCGGGTGTGCCCACGGTTGCGCTCGCGACCGCCCATCCGGCCAAGTTTCCCGACGCCGTGGAGCGCGCCATCGGCCGCCGTCCGCCGCTGCCGGACGCGCTTGCCGCGCAGGCGGATCGTCCCGAGCGGGCGGAGCGCATGGCGAACGACCTCGGCCTTCTCAAGACCTTCATTCGCGAAAGGGTGCGCCGGCCATGAGCGTCACCGTCTCCACCCTGCCGAACGGCCTCCGGGTCGCGACCGACACCATGAAGACCGTCGAGACCGTCTCGCTCGGCATGTGGATCGGGGTCGGCACGCGCCATGAGCGCGCGGCCGAGAACGGCGTCTCGCACCTGCTGGAGCACATGGCCTTCAAGGGCACGGAACGGCGCACGGCCGCCGACATCGCCAGCGAGATCGAGGCGGTGGGCGGCTTCCTCAACGCCTACACGGCGCGCGAGGTGACGGCCTATTACGCCAAGGTGCTGAAGGAGGATGCCTCGCTTGCGGTGGACATCCTGGCCGACATCCTGACCGGCTCCGTCTTCGATCCGGAGGAGCTGGAACGCGAGCGCACGGTGATCCTGCAGGAGATCGGGCAGGCGCAGGACTTCCCGGAGGACGTCGCGTTCGACCTGTTCCAGGAGACCGCCTTTCCGGACCAGGCGATGGGCCGCAGCATTCTCGGCCGCCCGGAGGTGGTGCGCTCGCTGCCGAGGGAGGCGGTGGCCGGCTGGATGGGCGAGCGCTACCGGGCGCCGGCCATGGTGCTGGCGGCGGCGGGGAATATCGGGCACGAGACGCTGCTCGGCCTGGCGGAGCGCTATTTCGCGGGCCTGCCGGCGACGCCCGCGCCCGTGCCGGAGGCGGCGCGCTATGCCGGCGGGGAGGCGCGCGAGGCCCGCGACATCGAGCAGACCCACCTGGTGCTGGGCTATGAGGGGCCGAGCTTCCGCGAAGTGGGCTTCTATCCGGCGCAGCTGTTCTCGACGCTCTACGGCGGCGGCATGTCCTCGCGGCTCTTCCAGCAGGTGCGGGAGAAGCGCGGCCTGGTCTATTCCATCTACTCCTTCGCATCTTCCGCCGCCGATACCGGGCTGGTGGGCGTCTATGCCGGCACGGCGCGGGAGAACGCCGAAGAGGTGCTCGACATCGTGCGCGGCCAGCTGGACGACCTTGCGGACCACGGCCCGGACGAGGACGAACTCGGCCGCGCCCGCGCGCAGCTTCGCGCCAGCCTGCTGATGGCGCGGGAAAGCACCTCCTCGCGCTGCGAGCAGCTCGCCCAGCAGCTCCTGGTCCACAACCGCCCGATCCCGCCGGAGGAACTGACGGAGCGCGTCGAGGCGGTCAGCGCGGCCGAGGTTATGGGCATCGCCGCCCGCTACGTCCGCTCCCCACCGAGCCTCGTGGTGCTGGGGCCCTGAGGCGCGGCATAGCAGACCATATGCTGAAGAACTAACTGACCGTTCCACGACTCGTGCAACGTCTCACAGGCTCGGGTCCGGTTGCGGGTCCTCTACCTAGGGCGCATAGTGGTGCACTTGAGGAGGCAGGCGAACAGGGAGCCCCGTGATGACCGAGGAGCGAGGGCCGGCGGAAACGGCGGCGGAGTTGCGCGAGGTCGACGCGCCTGCCGAAAACCGCGACTTGCCGGCGGTCTACTGCAACTCGCCACAAGTGACCATATCGCTGTCTGATATCTGCATTGCCCTTAACGAGGGCGTCGGGCCACAGCAGCGGGTCTATATGTCACATATCGCGGCGAAGACGTTGGCACAACAGCTCCAGCAGATGATCACTGCGTTCGAGGCGGCTGCGGGCTTCGAAGTCCCAACGATGGATCAGGTGCAGATGGCCTTCAACGAGTACCAGCGAGCCAGAACAAAGGAGGGAGAGGGGTGAGCAGTGCTGGTCACGCGCGGTTCGCTGACGAGGCCGTGCTGGCACGAGTTGCCTTGTCACAGTTCGCGGCCTCCGCCGCAGCGATACTCGGCTTAGACCACCCGTTGTCGGAGAATCGATACTACGGCAAAGGTGGAACCGTGCTTCCGGCAGTCGCTCACCTCGTAGATAGCAACTACTCGCTTCTTGGAAGCGGCGCGGAGCGCAGATGGGCCTACGATCCTTACCGCGCAACTTTCGAGAGTGCGCCCGCCGATATCGGCAAGGTAGGTTTGCTACTCGATATTGGCATTTCGAACACTACTGTAGAGACGACCGACTCCCTCGTTTCCAAGCGCTTCGAAGGACCGATAACGAAAGCGCTGTCCCCATCCTCTGCACTATCGTACCTGCGGCAGGAGACGGCTCGACATCGCCAGAAGCGACAGGCGTACGAGGAGCGCATAGAGTTCTTACAAGAGGAGGCGCGGCACGAGGGCTACACTCTGAACCACTCCTCTCTCCGCGACTTTGAGCGCTTTGCTCTGGGGTCGGACAATGTCCGCAGGGGCGGTCTTGTGCTGCTGGACAACGGCAATCTGCGCGCAATCTGGAGGGACGAGCAGGGAACGCGGTTGGGCCTCCAGTTCTTGGGCAACGGGCGAGTGCAGTACGTGATCTTCAAGCGACGGACAGAGGAGCGGTCGGTCTCTCGCGTTGCGGGGCGCGATTCTCTGAAGGGGCTGGAGCGGCAACTGACCGCGTTCGATATGCGCACTCTGGTCTACGAGTGAGAGGCGACCCGCTTCCCGATGAGGACCGCTTTGTTCGGTATCTGTCAGCCACCCGGATAGTAGACGGGAGCCCAGACGGGTCGGGCTTTTGTCTGGGACGGGAGGAGGCTGGCCTGTCTGTCAACTGGCTGGAGGTCTTGGCATCGGGAGGGACCGACCCGCTGAGCGAGGTGCGGCGTCTGAGCCGCCTGCGGTTGCGGAGGAGCGGACGCTTTGCCGAGCTAAGGGTAGGTACGGTCTTATGCGCGGTTAGGGACGAACTGGACTCGCTGCGGATCATGCACGATCCGCTGGAGGCAGCGGAGGGGTTCGCAGCCGATCCGTCGCACTCGCAAATCACAGGCCTGCCGCCGGCCAATACCGATGAGGCGTTGCTGGTCGGAGACATGATCGCTGAATGCGTTACCACGATGCACGCAGCAGTCGTCGAATCGCACTAATCGCCCCTTTGCGTGCGATTGCATGGACGCATTTGCTTCCAAGCGAAGAAAGGCAAGGACATGGCGAAGACCGCAATCGTGACCGGCGGGAGCCGGGGGATCGGGGCTTCGGTCTGCCGGCTGCTCGGGGCCGAGGGCTGGAACGTGGTCGTGAACTATGCCGGGCGGGCGGATGCCGCCGAGGCGGTTGCGCGCGATGTCGAGGCCGCCGGCGGGCGCGCGCGGGCGGTGCAGGCGGATGTTTCCTTGAAGGCCGATGTGGACCGGCTGTTCGCGGCGGGCGACGAGGCGTTCGGCGGGCTCGATGCGCTGGTGAACAATGCGGGCGTGATCGGGCGGCGCGGGCGCTTCGAGGCGCTGGACGGGCCGGTGATGGAAGAGGTGCTCGCCGTCAATGTGCTCGGCTGCATGCTGTGCGCCCTGGCCGCGATCCCGCGCCTCTCGACGCGCCACGGCGGGCAGGGCGGCTCGATCGTCAACATTTCCTCGGGCAATGCCGTCTCCGGCGGCCCGGGCGAGTCCGTGCTCTACAGCGTGTCCAAGGGCGCGGTGAACTCGCTCACCATCGGCCTCTCGCAGGAGCTCGCCGGGGAGGGCATCCGGGTCAACACCGTCAGCCCCGGCCTGACCGACACCGACATGCCGGGCCCGGACAAGATCGCCGCCATCGGCCCGACAATCCCGATGGGGCGCGTCGCGCATCCGGACGAGATCGCGGAGGGCGTGGTCTGGTTGCTCTCCGACAAGGCCTCCTACGTCGCCGGCGCCAATCTGCGCATCGGCGGCGGGCGCCCCTGAGGGGGCCCGGCCGATCGGGCCGTTGGACAATCGCGCGCCGCCGGGGCAGGCTGCCGGGCCATGATGGATCGCTTCCCCTACATCCCGCTGCCCGAGCGCCCGAAACTGGTCTGGCCCGAGGGCAAGCGGCTCGCCGTCTGGGTGCTGCCCAATATCGAGCATTACGAATACCGGCCGGCATTCGAGAGCCGGCGCGAGCCCTGGCCGCGCATGCCCGCCCCGGATGTGGTCGGCTACGGCGTGCGCGACTACGGCAACCGCGTCGGCGTCTGGCGGATGTTCGATTGCCTGGCTCGCCACGGCGTCCGGGCCACGATCTCGCTGAATTTCGGCGTGATCGAGCACTATCCGGAAATCTGGCAGGCGATCCGCGAGCGCGGCGACGATATCCTCTGCCACGGCTTCTACAACACGCGCTACCTCTGGGGGCTCGGCGAGGAGGACGAGCGCGCCGTCATCCGCGACTGCGTCGAGACCTACGCCCGCGCCACCGGCGGCGAGACGCTGCCGGGCTGGTTCGGCCCCGCCGCCTCCGGCACCTTCAACACGGCCGATATCGTGAAGGAGTTCGGCATCGGCTACACCGCCGACTACTACCATGACGACCAGCCGACCCTGGTGCGCACCAGGCACGGGCCCCTGCCCTGCGTGCCCTATTCCATGGATATCAACGACGCCATTGTTTATCGCTGGCAGAGCGAAGGCGCGGAGTTCGCCCGCATGATCCGCGACGCCTTCGACACGCTCTACGCCGAGAGCGCGGAAACCGGGCGGGTGCTGGCGATCTGCCTCCACCCCTATCTCTACGGCCAGCCGCACCGGATCAGACATCTGGACGAGGCGCTCGGCTATGTGATGGGCCACGAGGGCGTGTGGCAGGCGACCGGCTCGGAGATCGCCGACTGGGCGCTGCGGGAATGGCTGCCCTCCTGGGCCCTGCCGGAGGAAGCGGCATGAGCGAGCAGACGCGCCGCTACCGGGACGGCCCCGGCTACGACCACCCCTGGTTCGACTGGCCGCCGCCGGAGGCTCCGACCGTCTGGCCGGGCGGGGCGCGGCTCGCGGTGATGCCGCTGCTGCATGTCGAGCATTTCGAGCTCGACCCGGAGGCGGACGCCGTCGCCGACCCGCGCTTCGCCGGCGCGCTCGGCAGCTACCGGCCGGACTACAATAATTTCTCCCGCCGGCTCTACGGGTTGCGCGTCGGCGTCTGGCGGCTGTTCGACATATTGAAGGCGCACGGGCTCAGGGCGACGGTGGCGCTCGGCGCGGCCGCGGCCGAGTTGTGCCCGCAGATCGTCGAGCGCGCGCTCAAGGACGGCCACGGCATCGCCGCGCATGGCACGGTCGCCAACCGGATGATCTCCGCGCGCATGGATGAGGCGGAGGAGCGCGCCTTCATCGCCGAATCGACTGCGCGGCTTGAGGCCTGCACCGGCCGGCGCCCGCGCGGCTGGGTCGGGCAGGACCATGGCGAGAGCGCGCGCACGCCGGGCCTGCTGGCGGAGGCGGGCTTCGACCATGTGATCGACTGGCCGAACGATGAGCGCCCGCTGGCGATGCGCACCGAGCCGCCGATCATCTCGATCCCGGCGCACACGGAATGGGACGATGCGGAACTGTTCGCCGTGCGCAAGGTGGATGCATGGCGCTATCCGGACCTCATCGCCGATGCCGCGGAGTGCCTGCATGGCGAGGGCGGGCGGATGATGACGCTCGGCATCCACGCCTGGATATTCGGCCAGCCGCACCGCAGCCGCCATCTCGACGCCGCGCTCGGCCGGCTGCTGGAGCGCGACGGCATCTGGAACGCGACCTCGGACGAGATCGCCGATCTGGCGCTGGGCAAGGCCCGCATCGTTTGATGGGCCCGGCGGGATAGCTTATGGTGGACGCCGTCTTGCCGGCGCGTGGAGAGGGCCGTCATGGAGAGCGATACGACGGCGATCATCGCCTCCGTCATCGGGGTCGGCGTCGTGTTGGCAGGGCTGATTCTTACCGTCACCGAACGTCTGGGCACCCGCCTGACGGCTGTGGAAAATGAAACCGCCCGGCTTGCCGGACTGCTTGAAGGATGGGGGCTTGTGGGACGTGTGGCTCCCGGTGCGTCCGGCGACGCGGATTAGGCGCGGGTTTCGCGGGGAAAGCGACGGATTCTGGAGGGCGGCTTCGGACGAGGCCGCCGATACGCTATTGGAGACTGCACGGCCATGAACGG
>JAJEAZ010000017.1 GCA_022824105.1 Alphaproteobacteria bacterium | reverse complement strand
TTGCGGGCCGGGACCCGCCGCCGCAACGCCCGCCGCGCGCTCATGCCGTCCTCTCCGGTCGCCAATGCCGCGCCATGCTACGACCGCCCGGCATTCCTGTCACGGTCACGCCGTCAGGAGCGGCCCGGAATCCAGCCGGTTCCCGCGAGCGGCACCTGCGCCATGGCCGCCGCCTCGACGGTGAGGGCCACAAGGTCCTCGGGCTCCAGATTGTGGACATGGCTCTTGCCGCAAGCCCGCGCCAGCGTCTGGCATTCCATGGTGAGCGTGGACAGGTAGTTGCGCACCCGGCGCCCGCCTTCTTCCGGGTCGAGCCGCGCCTCCAGCACCGGGTCCTGGGTCGTCACCCCGACAGGGCAGCGGCCCGTCTGGCAGAGGTTGCACGCGCCCGGACGGGTGCCGAGCGCCTCATAGTCCTCCAGATAGAGCGGGGCGTTGCAGTTGAGCGCCATCAGCGCGGCCATGCCGATAGAGACGGCGTCCGCGCCGAGCGCCAGCGCCTTGGCGACGTCGGCGCCCGTGCGGATGCCCCCCGAGACGATGAGCTGCACCTTGCGGTGGACGTCGAGTTCCTTGAGCGCCTCCACCGCGAGCCGCACCGCCGGAAGCGTCGGGATGCCGACATCCTCGATAAAGACTTCCTGCGTGGCGGCCGTGCCGCCCTGCATGCCGTCCACCACCACGGCGTCCGCCCCGGCCTTGACCGCGAGCGCCACGTCATACTGCGTCCGCGTCGCGCCGACCTTCACATAGACCGGCTTTTCCCAGTCCGTGATCTCGCGCAGCTCCTGAATCTTGATCGCGAGGTCGTCGGGCCCCGTCCAGTCCGGATGCCGGCAGGCGCTGCGCTGGTCGATGCCGGCCGGCAGGGTGCGCATGTCCGCCACCCGCTCGGTCACCTTCTGGCCGAGCAGCATCCCGCCGCCGCCGGGCTTGGCGCCCTGCCCGACCACGACCTCTATCGCATCGGCGGCGCGGAGATGGTCCGGGTTCATGCCGTAGCGCGACGGCAGGACCTGGTAGACCAGCGTCTCCGACGCCTCGCGCTCCTCCATCGTCATGCCGCCGTCGCCGGTCGTCGTGCTCGTGCCCATGGCGCTGGCGCCGAGGCCGAGGGCGCGCTTGGCGTTGGCGCTGAGCGCGCCGAAGCTCATGCCTGCAATCGTGACCGGAATCTTGAGTTCCACCGGCTTCGACGCGAAGCGGGCGCCGATGGTCACATCGGTGTCGCAGCGCTCCCGGTAGCCCTCCAGCGGGTAGCGGGAGACCGACGCCCCGAGAAACACCAGATCGTCGAAGGAGGGCACAGCCCGCCACGCGCCGGCCCCCCGGATGTAGTAGAGGCCCTGGTCCGCCGCGCGGTGAATCTCGGAGATGACATGCGGGGGGAAGGTCGCCCAGGGCCGTTCCGGTCGATTGCCTGACATGACTCAACCCTCAGTAGGCCGCCGCATTGTCCACGCGGAAGTTGTAAAGCTGGCGGGCCGATCCGTAGCGGCGGAACCGGGCCGCATCCGCGACGATGCCGGCCTCGGCCAGCAGCGCGCCCAGACGCCCCGCATCCTCCCCGCTCATGTCCTTCTCGACGCAGTCCGCGCCGAGGCTCTCGACCCGGCCCCGGACGAAGATTTCGGCCTCGTAGATCGAGTCGCCGAGATAGGCCCCCGCATCGCCGCAGACGACGAGCCGGCCCGCCTGCGCCATGAAGGCGGACATGTGCCCGATGGAGCCGCCCACCACGATATCGACGCCCTTCATGGTAATGCCGCAGCGCGCGCTCGCGGACCCTTCGATCACCAGAAGCCCGCCATGCCCGCTCGCGCCGGCGGACTGGCTGGCGTCGCCCGTCACGCGGACCGTGCCGGACATCAGGTTCTCCGCGACGCCCGTGCCGGCATTGCCTTCCACCGTCACATCCGCCTTCTGGTTCATGCCGGCGCAGTAGTAGCCGACATGGCCGCGGATCCGAACATCCATCGCCTCCGTCAGGCCGACGGCCAGCGCATGGCGCCCCTTGGCGTTCGTCACGACGAAGCGGCCGCCTGCGACCGGCCCGTCGCGGCCCTGCAAACGGCGGTTGAGCGCCCGGACGCCCGCTGCATCGAGGTCGATGGTCTCGACCGTCATGCGCTGCCGCCCCAGGAATAGACCTTGCCCGGCTCGGGTTCCCAAACCGCCGCAGCCTCGACGTCCGGCAGGCATGCGAGCGCCCGGAACTCCGAGGCCATGGCGACCCAGTCGTCATTCTCCGCCATCACGGCGGGCTTGCAGGCGATCGGGTCGCGCAGCACCGAGAAGCCGTCCCGCGTGCCGACCGCGAAGGTGTAGAAGCCGTCCAGGTCCGCGATGCCGGCTTCGAGCGCCTCGGCGATGCTGGCGCCCTCGCCGATCCGCCAGGTCAGGTAGCCGGCGGCGACCTCGGTGTCATTGTCGGTCTGGAAACGCACGCCCTGCCGGTCCCTGAGCCAGTCCCGCAGGCGGTGATGGTTGGAGAGCGAACCGTTATGGACGAGGCAGAGATCGTCGCCGGTGTTGAACGGGTGCGCGCCCTCGGTCGTCACGGCGCTCTCGGTCGCCATGCGGGTGTGGCCGATCATGTGCGAGCCCGCCATCTGGGCGACCCCGAACCGGCCCAGGACATCCGCCGGCAGGCCGATATCCTTGTAGATCTCGAGCGCGGTGCCGGAACTCGTGACGCGGAGCTCGGGATGCCGGGCCTCGACCCAGTCCCGAAGCGCAGCCGCATCGACGGACGCGCTCAGCACCGCATGGTTGGACGCCGGCTCCGCCAGGGCCTCCACGCCCAGATCTTCGCCCGCTTCCCGCGCAAGGCAGGACCAGTCGTAACCGGGCGTCATGCTGCACACGGTGACTTTCGCCTCGTCCCGCCCGCCTTTCTCGCGATAGACGGCAAAGCCCGCGCTGTCGGGACCGCGTTCGGTCATCTCCCCCATCATCGGCGCGAAGAGACGGCCCAGATGCGGGCGCAGAGCGGGATTCTTCAGATAGAGCCCAACGATGCCGCACATGGCGTCCTCCTCCCCTGCAGGTCGCGCCGCAGCGCCAGTATAGGGCCTCCCGGTCAGACCTGCAGCGCCACGCCGTCATGGCCCGGATCGGCCCCGCCGTCGAGGCTGCCGTCGGCCGGCAGTCTTATGCCATGCACCGCCGCGAAGCCGAAGGTGAGCGGGCTGCGGACGATCTCATAGCCCATGCGTTCCAGCGGCTCCACGACATAGCCCGGAATGCGGTTCGAGATGTCGATGGCGTTCGAGGTCGAGGAGAAGCGCGGCGCCGACACCGCTTCGGTCATGCTCATGCCGTGGTCGAGGACATTGAGGATCGCTTGCGTGACGCCCATCGCGATCTGCGTGCCGCCCGGCGCGCCCAATGCGAGGGAAGGCCGGTCGCCCTCGAAGACGATGGTCGGACAGAGCGAGGAGAACCGGCTCTTGCCGGGCGCGATCGACCCTGCCCGGCCGGGGCGCGGATCGAAGACCGCCATGCAGCCGTTGTACATGAAGCCCAGCCCCGGCGTGATGACGCCGGACGGCATGCCGAGCGAGTGGGTCATGGTGACGATTCCGCCCTCCCGGTCCACGGCCACGACATGGGTCGTGTCCGGCGGCTCGGTCGCGACCCGCGTCACCTCCGCCCGCTCGCCGCGCCCGATCTCGGCCGCGAGCTCCGCGCCATATTCCCTGGACAGCAGCCAGTCCAGCGGCACGTCGTAGAAGGCGGGGTCTCCGACATGGGCGTCCTTGTCGCGCGTCGCCCGCTTCATCGCCTCGCAGACGACACGCAGATATTCGGTGCTGTTGTGGCCGATGGCCGCCAGGTCGAAATGCTCGAGCTGGTTCAGTATCTGCAACACCTGCACGCCGCCGCCCGGCGGCCTGTTGGAGGCGACACGCCAGTCGCGATAGCCGGTCCAGATAGGCTCCGCGCGGGTCGTGCGGTAGGCGGCGAGGTCGGCGGCCGTCATCAGCCCGCCATTGGCGCGCATGTCCGCGTCGATTTCCTCTGCGATCTCGCCCGTGTAGAAGATGTCCGCGCCGCTCTCGGCGATGCGCTCCAGCGTGCGGGCAAGGTCCGGATTGACGACCCGCTCGCCCAGGCCTTTCAGCCGCCCGTCCTCGTGGAAATAAACAGCCCGCCCGGTGGCCGAGAAGGCGTTGCGCTCGCGGTTGGCCGTGCGGCCGAGCTGCTCCGTCTGCCGCCACCAGAAATCGACATGCGGACGCACGATGAAACCCTCGCGCGCCTGGGCCGCGGCAGGCGCGCAGATGTCGGCCCAGTCCCAGCTGCCGAACTCGGTCACGGCTTCGAAATAGGCCTTGAGCGCACCCGGCGTGGTGATGGCCTGGTAGCCGAGATCGTTGACGCGGCCCTTCAGGATGAAGCCGAACCCGTCGCGCGTTTCGCCTTCGAGCCGGTCTTCCCACATCGCCGGATGCGCGGCGAGCGGCGTCTTGCCGTGGAAGTCGATGCAGCAATGCACGCCCTTCGACGGCAGGTAGAGGTGGCAGGAGCCGAAGCCCGCTATGCCGCACATCTGCGGATCGACCACGCCCTGCACGAGCGCGGCGGCGATGGCCGCATCCACGGCATTGCCGCCGCGCTGCAGCACGCGGGCGCCGGCTTCCGCGGCCTCGGGCTGGGCGGCGACGATCATGGCGGGGCGGGTCATGGCGGCATCTCCCTGCGGGCGGCGGAGCGTAGCCCAAGAGCCGAGTTCATGGCGAGTGCCGCAACGATCACAGCACCCGCCGCCAGCACGGCCGTCGTCGGCGTCTCGCCGGTGCCGAGCCATACCCAGAGCGGCCCGAGCAGGGTCTCAAGGAGCAAAAGGAGCCCCACTTCCGCCGCCGGTATATATCGCGGGCCCGTGCTGATGAGGCCGATCCCCGCCGGCAGCAACAGGCAGGCCATGAGCGCC
>JAJEAZ010000108.1 GCA_022824105.1 Alphaproteobacteria bacterium | reverse complement strand
CTCAACTTCTTCGGCCTGACCCTGCCGGTCCGCCTGCCCACGGTCGAGACCGTCCACGGTCCGGCCTGGAGCGTGCTGGCGGACGTGGACGACTGCCCCGGCCTGGAGCTGGTCCTGCCGGCCCGCAAGGAAGCGGTCGAGAATGCCTTCCTCAAGGAAATGCGCGCGGCGGCTCGACTGGCGATCTACCGCGCCATGGCGGCCGACCCCGATCCGCGCCCGGCCTTCGAGGACCGGGAGAAGGCGCGCGAGGCCGGCATCGACGTCGCGCCGCCGCCGGCCGTGCTGCGGCCCTGGCGGCCCTCGGTCGCCGACTGCAACCACTGGCGCGAGCCGCCGAAGCTCGCCGAAGCCGGGCACGACGCCGTGGTCGTCGTGTGCGACCCGGAGCCGCCCGAGGCGCAGGCGCTCTGGCGCGCTGCCGAGCGGGCGGGTATCGCATCGCAGCTCTTCGAGGCCGACCGCCGGCTGGAGGGCTATGGCTGGTACGACGCGCTCGACCGGGTGACGGACATGACCGTCCGGGTCGCCGCCGACGGCAAGTGGATGGCGCTCGACAAGTATCCGCTGCCCGAGACGTCGCGGTCCCCGGCCGCGCCGCTGCCCTCCCGGCCCGCCGCCATCCGCTTCGAGCTCGCCGTCCGCCCGGCATCGGGTCCGGCGCGCACCCTCGATGTGCCGGCCGATCTTGTCTTCGCCGGCGAGGCCTGGTCCTGGATCGAGGAGGCCATGCCACTGGTGACGGCGGATAGCGCGCTCCAGCCGCACCAGCTCGCCGATTTTCTCGCGGCGGGGTTCTTCTCGCCGTCCGACGATGCGGATTCCGACAGCTGGGAGACCCAGCGCGAGCGATTCGATGAGGCCGCACTACATCTGGCGACCCGGCTGCTGCTGTCCGACGACGAGGCCTGCAAGACCTCCATCGCCGAGGCCGTCCGGCGCGAGCTGGTCTGGCTCGCGCCGCGCGACCGCACCGTCGATATCCGCATCCGCCGGCCCGACGTCACCGTGACTCTCGGCGCCTGACCGGCCGCCGGCCCGCCGCCATCCCGTCCACCCCGAAGCCGTCCCGGCAGCCGCGCGCCAGGACGGCCCGCAATCGAGGAAGACCGCAGCCATGAAGCTCGCCACCTTGCCCGCTGCCGACACCGCGCCCGCCGCCTTTCCCCCCGTAACAGCGTCCGCGGCAGGCTCACCGCAATCCTCAGTTCCCGTCCCCGACGGGCCGGACGACGAAGCGCAGAAGCGCGCCATCGCCAACGCCGTCTGGACCGACCTGCTCTGGCTGATGCCGACCGGACGCACCGTCACCGTGACCGTTCGTGACGGCCGGGTCGCGGTCGAGCTCGGCCCGCCCGGCCCGATGCCGGAGGCGCCGGCCCACTGACCGCGCAAGCCCCGCCCGGACCCCGTATCGCGCCTCCCCCGTCCCATCCATGCCCGACCGCGCCCCGCTCCGGACGGAGGCAGTGCGGAGCCGCGGCCGGGCGCCGGTCGGGCGGGACGCGAGAGCGTTCCGTCCCGCACCGCATCCCTCCGACGCAAGGGAGCCTTCCCATGGAACTCGTCACTCCCGAGCTGCGCGAGCAGCTCATCGCCAACGGCAGGAACCCCGACAGCGACCGGGTTCCGCTCGTCAAGTGGTTCAACCCCGCCGGCGCCGGCACCTGGCTGATCGTCGACGCCGATCCCGAGGACCCCGACATTCATTTCGGGCTGATGGATCTCGGCTTCGGCACGCCGGAGCTCGGCAGCGTGCGCCTCAGCGAACTGGAAGCCTTCGAGGGTCCGTTCGGCATCGGCATCGAACGGGACCTCTGGTTCGAGGGCCGCTGGCCGGTCTCGGTCTACGCCGAGGCAGCTCGGCGCGCCGGGCGCATCGTGGAGGCCGGGCCGGAGCTCGACGAGGCCGCCCGGAGCCGCACCGTCCCCGCCGGCGCCTGACCGCCCGTCCGCCGTCCTCCCCGCGTCCCGCTCCTGCCTGGCCCTCGGATCGATGTCCGGGGCTGGTGGGGCGGGGCACCTTCGTTTCCCGATCACGGAGACTGCCATGCCCGATGTGCATACCGCACAGCAGCCCGAACCCTCCATCCCGCCCATGCATCCGATGGACCCGCGCCGGGGCGAGAGCCTGTCGCCCATGTTCGGCGCCTTCCTCTGCTGGCTGCTCGGCCTCGAACCGATGACCACGCCCGCCATCACCGGGATTTCCGTCGCCGGAGACTCGGTGCTGGCCGCCACCACCGACGATCCCTTTTTCAACGGCCATCTCGGCTCCGCCGAGGATTTCGAGCGCAATCTACGCGGTTGGGGCGAGGCCTGCGGCGCCGACGCCGCGACCGTCGACGGCCTTGTTGCGAAGATGCGGAGGGCCGGGCGATGAGCTTTCCCGATCTTCCCGCCGGCTTCGACCGCCACCGGGCGGCGCTCGACATCGTCGATCCCGGGGCGTGCAATCCCTCGGGCGTCGCGCTCGCCCTCCACCAAGCTTGTCGGCAGGCGATCGCGGAGAGGGTGTCGCAGCGCGACGATCCCGCCATCCGCCTGATCGGCCTCCAGCTCGCCTTCCTGCTCAATGTCGACCGCGTCCTCGACAACGACGAATACGCCCGGCTGGTCGAGCACTGCACCGCCCGCGCCGCGGAGCGCAAGCACGCTGCCAACCGGGAGATTGCCGCATGAGACCGCAGGACAGGCCCGAACCCGGTTTCGAAGAGATGCCGCTGTTCGACCTGCCGGCGGGCCCGGCTTCGATCCGGGGGGCCGCGAGCCGCCGCCGGCTCCGGGCCCGGTTCCTGCGCGCCGGGCGCCACGCGGTCGACGACCGCGAATTGCTGGAGCTGCTGCTCTCCGGCTGCCGGCCGGCCGACGATGCCGGGGCGCTCGCCGACGCCCTGCTCGACACCTTCGGCACGGCGCCGCGCGCGCTCGCCGCACGCCCGGACCGGCTGCGCGCGGTGCCCGGCCTGTCCGAGGACGCCATTGCCGCCCTCAAGACCGCCGAGGCGCTCGGTATCCGCATGGCCCGGGAGCAAGTGCCGCAAACCGTGGCCACGGCCTTCGGCAAGTACGACAAGGTCGTCGAATATTGCCGCACGCTCGCGGGCCACCGCGAGGTCGAGCAGTTCCATGTCTTGTACTTGGACCGCAAGAATCGTCTCCTTGCCGACCGCCTGCACCAGCAGGGCTCGGTCTCCCACACCCCGGTTTATCCCCGTGAGGTCTGCATCCGCTGCCTGGAGCTTCAGGCGAGCGCGGTCATCGCGGTGCATGCGCATCCCTCGGGCGATCCCGAGCCGTCCAGGGCCGATATCGACATGACCAACCGCCTCCGCGATGCGCTGAAGACGATCGACGTCACGCTGCTCGACCATCTGATTGTCACCCCGAACGCCTCGGTGAGCTTTCAGGCGCGAGGGCTGCTCTGACGATCCGGACCGGCCGGCGCGATCCCCGCCCGCGTCGCCGGATCCGCCGCCCCTGATGCCCCGCAACCTCGCTCCGGCGCAACGGCGTGGAGAGCGTTTTCCCGTCTCATCCGACAGAGGACAACCGGCCATGACACCGTTTTCCGACTCCTCCCTCCAGGGCGCCGATTGCCGGACGGACCCGGCCAAGGCTCTTGCCGAACGGCCGCCGACCGTCACGCCGGCGGAAATCTGCGACGACGCGGCCGCGCTGCTGGAAGCCGGCTGGACCCGGGAGGGCGCGCTCGACGCCGAAGGCGGGTCCTGCAACGCGCTGTCACCGCATGCCCGGCGATTCTCCCTCGACGCCGCCATCCGCAGGGCTGCTTACGATCTCGGGGGACGGAATTTTCGCGACCGGCTCGACCCCGCCGATACCGCCGGCGACGCGCTGCGCGCCCTGGCCGGCCATCTCCACGCCATGCTGCGCAAGGCGCTGCCGGCCGGTTCGCCGGGGCTGGTCGTGTTCGACGAGTTCTGCGACACCCGGGAAGTCGCGCTCGCCGTCCTCCAATCGGCCCGCGCCTCCCTCCCCGAATATCCCGGCCTCCGGCCCCGGACCGCAATGAAGCGCAGGCGGCCGGGTGTCCATGCCTTCCTGGTCGAGGGCGAGGAAGCGGCCATCCTGCAGAGGGACGGGCGCTATTGGCGCATCCACGGCTTCGGCGAGGCCGGGCGCTGCCACGCCGCCACAACCCTTTCGGGGGTCCGGCGCTATTGCGAGATC
>JAJEAZ010000323.1 GCA_022824105.1 Alphaproteobacteria bacterium | reverse complement strand
CGGATCGAGCCGGTCGACCACCCGGACCGTCGCCTTCGGCACGATCATCGCGCCCCAGACGGCGGCGAACAGCAGCACCCACTTCGCGTTGTCCTTCCACGACCCGCCGAAGGCGGTGCGGAACAGCACCCAGGCGAGGCCCGCCACCCCGGCGATCTGGGCGAGCGTCACATAGGCGCCGCCCGAGGTGATGGCCGCGACCGCGTTCAACAAGTCGACCAGGTAGACGCCGCCGCCAAGGGTGAAGAGCTCGTACATATATATAAGGTGTCAGGCCATGCGTTACCGGGAGCCGGCGCCGGCGCTGCCGCGCGCGAAGGCGAGCGCCGCGCGGAGATCGGCGCTGAGCGCGCCGGCGAGCTCGGTCTCGATCAGCCTGAGCTTCTCGACCACGGCGAGCGCCGTGTTGAGCCGCTGCAGCCCCTGATGGCGGTGCCGGGCGAGCGCGACCCGGTTGGACCGGAGCCCCTCGCGCCAGCGCTGCAACTGCTCGCCGTCGGCGATGTCGAGGGTGCCCGCGCGCTCCTCCACGGTGCGGTGCAAATCCGTGATCCACACCTGCATCACGTCGAGCGCCACGGCTTCGGCCAGCGCGTCCATCTCCTGGTCGATCACCGCGCCCCGGTAGGCCGCCGCCGTATTCGCGACTCTGTAGACCGGCAAGGTGGTGAGATTGACCAGCCCCAATGCCGGCGCGGGCGGGGCGGTGTCGGTGCGCACCGCGTCCACGAGGTCGCGGAGCAATTCCGCCACCCGGGCCCGGAAGCCCCGGTCGGCGGGGACGGGCACCGTCCCCAGCGTCGGGTTGAGGCAGGCAGTGGGCGTGTCGCAGCGGTAGACGGGAAGGGCGCCGCCGCCTTCCATCAGCACCTCGGTGACGCGGCGATCCAGGGCGAGCGGCTCGAGGATGCGCACCCGGGGCCCGGAGGTATCGGAATCGGAGGTAGGCGCGGTCACGATCAGCGTGCCGGTGACCGCCATGGCGAACTCGGCCAGTTGCGTGTCGCCCGCGAGGAACGACGACGCCCGGATCGCCTTCCAGGCGTAGTTGACGTTGACCGGAACCTGGTCGGCCATGGCCCCGGAGGCGCTGGCAAGCGTCGAGTTACGCTTGCCGTCCGCACCGCAGCCATGTTTTGCCGCCGCGTAGTCCGAGAAGATGCCCTGGCCTGTGCCGATCGCGGCGCAGATTGCCGACGAGGCGCGGTCGTTCTTCGACCAGAGCGCGCCGACCAGCGCCTGGGCGGTCTCGCAGGAGTTGAGGTTCTGCGAGTTCACCCACTGCGCCAGCGCCCGGAGCTTGGCCATGGTCTCGGCGATGACCGGCGAGATGGTCTCCAGCGCCAGCTCGAAGGCGAAGCCGGCGGCGTTCTGGGCGACCGCGCGGCCGAAGGCGATGAGCTGGTCGGAGTTGATGAAGGAGAAGGCGCCGGCGAAAGCGTCGATGCCGCCGCAGCCCGAGCGGAACGAGGGCAGGCTCACCGTCGCGATCTGCTCCGAACGCACCGGCGAGCGCAGATAGAGGTTGCCGAGCGTCCAGTGGCCCGAGGCCTGGCCCTGGAAGGCGGTCGGGCCGGTGGTGTTGACCGCCGCGCCCTGCCAGAAGCGGTTCATCTCGGACAGCACGTCGGCGGACGCCGGACCGGCTGCGAGCAGGACGGCGGCGAGCAAGCAGGCCGGTGCGACCCCGGCAATCGCCTGCCGGAACTGGCGCTGTATTCCGGACGGCAGCCGCCGGCGGCGGGTCGGGCGGCATACGGTATGCAACCGGACCTGCATCCGGGCGTTTCTAATAGTCATGTCCGGGCTCCAGGGCAGTGAGGGCGTAGATCCGCTCGGCCATCTGGTCCTCGGCCATCACGCCGAAGCCGACCGGGATCGCGCGTTTCGTCTTCGTGTCGAACAGCACCAGGGCCGGAACGGGCGCATCGCCGAGGCCGAGCCGGGCGGCGCGGCCGTTGTCGGCGACGGCCTCGGGCCAGCCCTCCAGCGCCTCGCCGGTGAGCGAGACGGCCAGCACGTCGAGGCCGTGACGCTTCGCGAAGGCGCGCAGCAGCGGGCCGAACACCTTGCAGCCGGCGCATCCGGCATGGCCGAGATAGATCAGCCCGTAACGGTCCCCGAGGCGGGCAAGCGCCGCATTGCGCGCCTGTCTTCGTTCGTCCGACCAGACCTGTTTGGCCAGCGCGCCGACCGGGCGCCTGAGCGTGTAGTCGAGCTCCGGCGTCGCCCAGACCGTGCGCCGGAAGGCGTCGGAGAAGGTGGCGGCCCGTTGCAACGTCTCCTGCTGCAGGCGCAGATAGGCGGTGACGTTGGCCGGGCTCGGATCGAGGATTGCCGTTGCGCGGGCTTCCTCCAGCGCCTTGCGCATCGCCTCGATGCGCTCCGTCGCGGATTGTTCGTTGCCGGCAGAGGGCGGCGTTGGCGGCATGGGCGCCGGTTCCGCCGCGGGCGGGTCGTCTTCCCGGTCGCAATAGAAATGCCAGCCGAGCGAGGCGCCGGCGCCTTCATCGGCACACCAGGAACGCCATTCTCCGCCTGCGGCGGAGGCGCCCAGCGCCGCCCAGACGCCGGCCGCGGCGAGGACGCGCTTCAGCGCCCGC
>JAJEAZ010000696.1 GCA_022824105.1 Alphaproteobacteria bacterium | reverse complement strand
GCGGAGGACAGCATGGCGCCTTACGACTATCTGCCCCATGTCGCCATCGTCGAAGGCGCCGGCGGGCGGATCGCAGACTGGCGGGGCCGGCCGCTCGACCTCGAGTCCGACGGCACCGTGCTGGCCGTCGGCGCGCCCGAGTTGTTCGACCGGGCGCTGGAACAGTTGCGCGGCCCGTAGTGCGCCACGGCGCCGGGTCCGGTTGACATGGCGACGCGGGTGCTCGTTCCCTCGGGCGTGCTCGGCCTGGGCTTCGACCGGGAGGCGCTGAGGCGCGCCGCCGCGGACAAGCCGGACATCATCTGCATAGACGGCGGCTCGACCGACAGTGGCCCCTACTATCTGGGGGCCGGGGTCTCGAAATATTCCGATGCCTCCGTGCGCTCCGAATGGAAGGAGCTGCTCGATGCGCGCGAGGTCGCCGGCTGCCCGCTCGTGTTGGGGTCCGCCGGAACCTGCGGCACGGACGGCATGGTCGAGGGCATGCTGGAGATGACCCGGGGCCTCGCGGAGGCGGAAGGCCGGAGGCTCAGGGTCGCGGTGCTGAAATCGGAGCAGCCGGCCGCTGCCGTCAGCAAGGCCTTGCAGGCCGGCGGGCTGGCGCCGCTTGCAGGCGCGCCGGAAGGCGGCATCGCGGCCGATGACATCGAGCGCTGCACGCATATCGTGGCGCTGGCCGGCGCGGAGCAGATCGCGGCGGCGCTCCGGACGGGCGCGGACGTGGTGATCGCCGGGCGCGCGACCGACACGGCGGCGATCGCCGCGCTGCCGCTGATGAGGGGCGAACATGGGGGCGCGGCCTGGCACGGCGCCAAGATCGGCGAATGCGGCGCGCTCTGCTCGACGCGGCCGATGAGCGGCGTGATCGGCCTCGAATTCGACCGCTCCGGCTGCACCGTGGAGCCCCATGCCGAAGGCGCGCGCTGCACGCCCGAGTCCGTTGCGGCGCACATGCTCTATGAGAACGCCGACCCGTACATCCTGCACGAGCCCGGCGGCCATCTGGACGCGCGCGGCGCGGCATACGATGCGCTGGACGAGCGGCGGGTGCGCATCTCCGGCTCCCGCTGGGTCGCCTCGGACGCCTACACGGTGAAGCTGGAGGGCGCGCGGCTCGCCGGATTCCAGACGACCTCGCTCGCGATCCTGCGCGACGCCCGCTATGTCGCCAACGCCCGGCGCTGGCTCGACCGGCTGGAGGCGTTCCTCGCCCGTGAAATCCCGGTCCGCACCGGCCTTGAGCCCCACGACTACGCCATCGAGTTCCGGCTGATCGGCGTGGATGCGGCGCTGGGCCCGCTGGAAACAAGGGCGTCGGACCCGGCGGAGGTGGGCGTGCTGGCCATCGTGACGGCGGCCTCGCAGGAGACGGCGACGGAGATCGCCCGCCTCGCCAACCCCTTCCTGCTGCACTTCCCGCTGACCGACGAGGAAGACCTGCCCACCTTCGCCTTCCCCTACTCGCCGGCGGAGACCGAACGCGGCCCGCTCTACGAGTTCGCGCTCAACCACACGATGCGGCTCGACGACCCGATGGAGGCGTTCCGGCTGGAAGTGACGGAGGTCGGCCGTGGCCCGTCTCGGTGAGGCGGTGCAGGCCGTCCGATCCAAGAATGCCGGGCCGTTCATGGTCACCGTCGATATCTTCTGCGGCACGGACGCCGCCTTCCAGCGGGTCAATGCGGCGCTCCCGGCGGCGGTGGTCGGGCGGCTCTGCGGCGCGGACCCGGACCGAGTCGACCGCTACGAGCTTCCCGGTATCCGGGTCGTGAAATTCAGCTTCCCCCGACCGGTGCCGCAGGGAAGCCGAGGCGACCGCGACATGCACGGCGCGCAATGGGCGGTGCTGCTGGCGGAAGCCGAGTTGGGAGAGGCCGGCGAAAGCGTCATACCAGCGGTTGAGGTTTGAGACTCATTGAGGGGATTCCCACGGAGGGCGACTTCTGACTCAATGCCGCTCCTGTGATTGGAGGGTCGGTATGAGGGCAGGGATCCCGTTGAGGGATGATTTCGATGCGGCGCAGTTGCGCGGCTTGGCGCAGCGGAGCCGGGATGGGGCGCAGAACCGCCGCCTTCTTGCGCTTGCGGCGATTTATGACGGTGATCGTCGTTCGGATGCGGCGCGTTTTGCGGGGGTGGGCTTGCAGATCATCCGGGACTGGGTTCTTCGCTTCAACGCGGAAGGCCCGGAGGGATTGAAGGATCGCAAGGCCTCAGGTCCGCCGCGCAAGTTGACCGAGGATCAGCGCGCGGCGCTGGCGGCGATCGTGGAGAGCGGTCCGGACCCGTCGATCCACGGCGTGGTGCGGTGGCGGCGCTGCGATCTGGCGGCATGGCTCAAGGAGCAGTTTGGCGTGTCCCTGGCGGAGACGACGGTCGGACAGGAGTTGCGTCGCATGGGCTACGCCAAGCTCTCTGCGCGCCCGCGCCACTATGCCCAGGACGAAGCCGCGCTGGCGGCGTTCAAAAAAATACGATGCTGGACGAGTCGGCTGTCGGATACTTCGGTGTCGGGGTCACTCGAAACCGAGGAGGTTCCGACATGTCCAGAAAATCCGAGCGGATCGGGAAGTTTGCAGCGTCGGTCGGCCAGGA
>JAJEAZ010000731.1 GCA_022824105.1 Alphaproteobacteria bacterium | reverse complement strand
GTGGAGCGCCGCACGGATGCCGCCGCAGCGGCTGTGGCCGAGCACGACGATATGCCGGACCTTCAGGCCCTGCACCGCGAATTCGAGCGCGGCCGAAGTCGAATGGCAGGCTTGGTCCGGCCCGCAGGGCGGCACGAGATTGGCGACGTTGCGGACCGTGAAGATCTCGCCCGGCGCGGCATTGAAGATCGTCTCCGGCGCCGCCCGCGAATCGCAGCAGGCGATGACCATGACCTCCGGCGCCTGCCCATGTTCGGCAAGCCGGCGGTAGCGGTCCTGCTCCCGTGCATACCGGTCGTTCCTGAAGCAGCGGTAGCCCTCAAGGAGCGGTTCCGGGAAAACGGTCATCGGCGGATAACCTCCCTGGGCGCCGGTTCGTTCGCCGGGCCTCACCCGGCCCGGCTTGAAGCGGATGAAGGGCGCTCCATATCGTCTGCGAACGATACTGACAACCGATGGACCCGAAACCGTCATGCCATTCCAGATCGGCCTTCTTCTTTTCCCCAACCTCACCCAGCTCGACATGACGGGCCCGTACGAGGTGTTCATCAAGTTCCCGGAGTCCCGGGTCCATCTCGTCTGGAAGACCCTCGAGCCGGTCACCGCCGCCGGCGGCATGCAGCTGCTGCCGAGCACGACATTCGCCGATTGCCCGCAGCTCGATCTCGTCTGCGTGCCGGGCGGCGCGGGCATGAACGCGCTCATCAACGACGAGGAGGTGCTCGACTTCCTGCGCCGGCAGGCGCCGGGCGCGCGCTATGTCACGTCCGTATGTACGGGATCGCTGGTGCTGGGCGCGGCGGGGCTGCTCCGCGGCAAGCGGGCGACGACGCACTGGATGTCGCTCCCGATGCTGGCCGCCTTCGGCTGCGAGCCGGTGGCCGAGCGCGTGGTCGTGGACGGCAATATCATCACCGGCGGCGGCGTTACGGCGGGGATCGACTTCGCCTTGACGGTCGCAGGCGAGATGCTGGGGGCCGAAGCCGCCGAGCGGATTCAACTCGGCATGGAATACGACCCGCATCCCCCGTTCGATGCGGGCAGCCCGGACCGGGCCGCTGCATCCGTTGTCCAGGCTGTGTCGGCAGCCGCCGCGCCGCGGCAGACGGAGCGCGAGGTGGAAATCGAGCGGGCGATGGCCCGGTTCGCCGGCGGTTGACCTTGACCGGGTCAGTCGCGGATCCAGCCCGGGCCCCAGAGATTGAGCGTGCGTTCCTCCGCCGGCCAGAGGCGAGGCGCCATTTCGCGCGGCATATACTCGATCTCTGCCGAGAGCTCGACCGGGTCGCCGTGCGGGTCCTGGATCATGAAGAACAAATTGTTGCCGGGCCCGTGGCGGCCGGGGCCCCACCAGATCTTCACCTCATTGTTGGCCAGATGATCGGCCCAGTCGCGGATATCGGTCCAGCCGCCGGTCTCGTAGGCGTGGTGGTCGGCCTTGCTTTCCGAGGCGGCGAAGACGGCGAAACTGTGGTGCTCCTCGTCCGAGCGGTAGAACGCCACCCGGCGCGACGAAGGGTCGTCCATATCCGCCAGCACATAGTCGGAGGGGGCGAAGCCCAGGACATCCTCGTACCAGCGCATCATGCCGTCGAGGTTCCGGCTTGCCACCACCACATGCTGCAGGCGCGCGGTGAAGCTGCGGCCCGGCACGCCGTTGACCGTCCGGATTGCGGGCAGGTCCGCGCGCGGCAGGCCGAAGACCGAGAGCCAGCCGTCCGGGTCGCGCACCGCCACCGCATCCGGATCGAACACCGCGGACGGCGACGGCTCCATGTTGATGCCCTGTCCGGCGATGAAGGCGCGCACCGCATCGAGCTGCGCCCGGTCCCGGAGCCGGAAGCCGTGATAGGGCCGCGCGCCCGGCTTTCCTTTGCCCACCACCAGGCGGCGCCCCGGTCCCTGCAGCAGCCGGCTGCCGTCCGGCAGGTCGAAACTGTCGAAGCCGAGAAGGCCCGCATAGAAATCGGCGAGCCGGCCGGGGTCGTCGCTGTCGAGGCGCAGATGGTCCAGGGGCGCGGGCCAGATCGGCGACTCTGCGGGCATCGGCTGCCTCCCTTTCTTGCCATCGGGCGCCGGGAGGGGGAATATGGCGCCGGTTTCGCTGACAGTCCGGGAGCATAGGCGAAGATGAGCGCTGCACCTATTCCGATTATCGATATCGGTCCCGTTCTGCGGGGCGAGCCGGGCGGGCCGGAGCGGGCGGCTGCCGAGCTTTCCAACGCCTGCCGCAATGTCGGCTTCTATTACCTGAAGGGACACGGCGTGCCCCGGGCCCTTGTCGATGCGGTCTTCGCGGAGGCGCGGCGTTTCCACGCCCAGCCGCTCGAGGACAAGCTCGGGCTGAGAGCGGGCGCCAACAATGTCGGCTACATGCCCTACGAAGGCAGCGTTTCGCGCGCATCGCGCATCTATCACGGCGACCGGCCGAACCGGAACGAGGCCTTCTTCCTGAAGCGCGACCTGGCCGCGGACCATCCGGACGTGCTGGCGGGCAAGCGTTTCCGCCCGCTGAACCAGTGGCCGGAGGAGGCGGCGCTGCCGGGCTTCCGCG
Source organism: Alphaproteobacteria bacterium (assembly GCA_022824105.1). Classification (GTDB taxonomy): domain Bacteria; phylum Pseudomonadota; class Alphaproteobacteria; order Bin95; family Bin95; genus Bin95. The sequence continues at coordinate 452 of JAJEAZ010000731.1, read as the reverse complement.
CAACCGTCCTCGACTACGCGGACGCGATGGAGCGGGTGGCGATGCAGCTCGTGCCGCTCTACGCCCGCGGACTCGACCTCGCCCCGGACTATTTCGATGAGGCGTTCGACGACCCGCAATTCACACTGAGGCTGACGCGCTACGCGGCGCATGAGCATTTCGACGAGGACGAGTTCAGCCTGGCGCCGCACACGGACAGCTCCTTCATGACGCTGCTGGCGACGACCGACGTGCCCGGCCTCTCGATCCGGCTGCCCTCGGGCGAATGGGTGGACGCGCCCTCGGAGCCGGACTGCTTCATCGTCAATATCGGCGACCTGGGCCACCGCTGGACCAACGGTCGCTTCCTCTCGACGCCCCACCGGGTCCTCAACCGGTCGGGCCGGGAGCGCTACGCCATCCCGTTCTTTTTCGACTGCAATATCGACTATGAGATGGTCTGCCTGCCGACC
>JAJEAZ010000514.1 GCA_022824105.1 Alphaproteobacteria bacterium | reverse complement strand
GAGGCGATGATAAACGGGCTGCTCCTCGGCGGCGTGCTGGCGCTGCTGTCGCTTGGTCTGAACCTGATCTTCGGCGTCGTGGACGTCGTCTGGATCTGTTACGCCGAGATCGTGATGCTGGGCATGTACGGCATCTACTATAATCACAGCTTCTATGGCGTGCCGCTGCTGCTTGCCATGCCGGTGGGCATTCTGCTCACCGCCATCGTCGGCTATGCCGTGCACGAACTGGTCATTCGCCACCTGCTCGACTCGGCGCCGATCAACCAGCTTCTGGCGACCGGAGGCCTGCTGTTCTTTTTCCAGAGCGTCGCAACGCTCGCCTTCGGCATCGATTTCCGTAATCTCGGCGTCTCGCTCGGCTCGTTTCCGCTGACCGAGGACATCTACATCTCGTGGTCGCGGCTCGCCGCCTTCGTCACCGCCGCTGCCTGCGTGGCGGGCCTTTACCTGTTTCTCACGCGCACCTTCATGGGCACGGCGATCCGCGCCATCAGCCAGGACCGGGAAATCATGACGCTCATGGGTGCGGCCCAGGGGCGGCTCTACCTGATTTCGAGCGCCATCGGCGGCGGTCTCGCCGGCCTCGCGGCGTGTCTGCTGGTGCTGCAATACGATGTGCATCCCTTCGTCGGGCTCAGCTTCGGGCCGATCACTTTCATGATCTGCGTGCTCGGCGGCCTCGGGAACATGGTGGGCGGCTTCATTGCCGCCTTCATCCTCTCGGAGCTGATTGCGCTCGGCGGCTACCACTTCGATCTCGAGTGGGGCTATGTGTTCGCCTTCGTCTTCTTCATCGCGATGATGTTCGTCCGGCCCGAGGGCATTCTGGGGCGGCGGTCATGAACGGCATTACCCTGCCGGTGGCCTTCGCCGCGCTTCTGGTCGTCGCAGCGCTCATCGGCATCCCGTCCTATCCGCTGCATATCATGATCGTGATCCTGATATGGGCGTTCACCTACACAGGCTGGTCCCTGATGGGCCGCTTCGGCCTCGTGTCGCTCGGGCACGGCGCGTTCATGGGCCTCGGCGCCTACGCGACGGCGCTGCTCTGGAACTATGCCGGCATGACGCCCTGGCTCGGCATTCCGATCGCGCTCGCCCTGGCGGCGCTGCTGGCCGTGATCGTCGGCTATCCCTGTTTCAAGTTCCGGATCACCGGGCACTATTTCGCGCTCGTCACGCTGGCCTTGACGGAGGTCGTCCGGCAGACGGTGATTGCGACCCGCGACCACACCGGCGGCTCGCTCGGCTTCACCCCCACGCCGAGGGGCAATGACGACACCCCCAGCCTCGTCGCGCTCCAGTTCCAGGACAAGGAAACCTGGTTCCTGATTGCCGTCGTCGTGTGGCTGGTCGGCCTGCTGATCTGGCGGGCGGTGGACCGGTCGATGGTCCGTCATGCGCTCGACGCCGTCAGCGAGGACGAGGACAGCGCGGCCGCGGCCGGTATCAACGTCACCTGGGAAAAGCTGAAGATCACCGTGCTCTCCGCCGTGATGACGGCATTCGGCGGCGCGATGTATGTGCAGTACCAACTGTTCGTCGCTCCCGACACGGTGAGCGGTATCGGCATTTCCCTGCAGATTGTCTTCGCCGTGGTCGCGGGCGGTGTGTTCACGCAGTTCGGTCCGACCTTCGGCGCGATCATCACGCTCCTGCTGGCCGAATTGCTGCGCATCTATATCGGCACCGACGCGGTCGGGCTCGACAATGCGATCTACGGTGTGGCGCTGGTCCTGTTCATCGTCTTCCTGCCCAAGGGCATTCTCGGCAGCATCGAAGACGCCGTGCGTCGTCGATTGGACAGGCACGAGCGGGGCAGCGTGACTTCGAGTGCTTAGGCGGACGGTGGAAGATATTTTCTTGTTGACTATATAATATATATAACTATATTCTGTTGCGTCTCGTTGGCGGGAGGTTGCAACAGGATGGCTATCAGGATTGCAGACGCGGTGTGGGTCGCGACGGCCATGCTTCATCGCGCAAATCCGGACCGGGCGGATTTCCCGGTCGGGGAAATCGTCGCACAGGTTGCGGCGGAAAACTCAGGAGGGGGCGAGATGCACGCTCCAAGCGTCCAGGCGCATGTGTCCGTTCATTGCGTAGCCGGCAAGAAACCCCAGCCCAACCGATTGAAGATGCTGACCGAAACATCGAGAGGGCGCCGGCGGCTATACCGGCCGGGCGACGACTGCCACCCGGGCCGGCTCTCCGGCGCGTCGCTTCCCGACCGGGAGGCGCTGCCGCCGGCCTGTCGGGAACTGCTCGACTGGTACCACCAGGACTATCTGGCATCGGCATCGGGCGCCGCTGGCGATCCGGAATATTCATTGAGGGAGGCGGACATGGCGTGGCCCGTTGCGGCGGCGGACCCGATTCTGGCCCTGGAGGGCAGCGGCAGGGAAATCTGGGCGAACGAGGACGCTGACGCCTATGTCAGCCGTCTTCGCGAGGGCTGGGAGTGAGCCGGATATTCTGGGATACGAACCTGTTCGTCTATCTCTTCGAGGGTCGGAGTCTGGAGACCGAACAGGTTCGCGCCCTCCGCAGGCGGATGCTCGAGCGCGGGGATGAATTGCTCACCTCCGCGCTCACGCTCGGCGAGATTCTGGTCAAGCCGGTCGAAGCCGGACACGAAGAACTGGCGCACCGCTACGAAAGGGCGATCGCGGAGGCGGCGACAGTGTTGCCGTTTGACCTTCGGGTCGCGCCCAGATTCGCGGAGATTCGCCGGGACCGCTCTATCCGTCCGCCCGACGCGATCCAGCTTGCGTGCGCCGCGGCGGCCGGCGCGAACCTCTTCATCACCAACGACAAGCGCCTGCGCCGCAAACAGGTTCGCGGCATCGACTTTATCCAGTCGCTCGACGAGGCGGCGATTTAGGCGAGCCGGCGACAGCTTCGCCTCGCGGAGGCTTGCCAAAGCCGCAGGCGGCGTCCATCTTGACCGTTCCACTCGGGGGAGCTGCGTTCAACGCGGCTGAGAGGTCCCGCCAACGGGACGACCCCAGGAACCTGATCCGGTTAGTACCGGCGGAGGGAGCGTGTGGGCGGGACCGCATCGGACATAGAGTTTGCCGTCGATATACGCGGAGCCGCGCTCTCCTATGGCGGCGCGCCGCTGTTCGACGGGCTGGACATCCGCCTCGAAGCCGGGCTCTGGACCTGCCTGCTCGGGCCGAGCGGGGTGGGCAAGACGAGCCTCCTTCGGCTGATCGCCGGGCTGGACGGCGCGGCCGCGGGCCGGGTGCGCACCGGGCCTGTCGCCTATATGGGCCAGAGCGACCTTCTG
>JAJEAZ010000281.1 GCA_022824105.1 Alphaproteobacteria bacterium | reverse complement strand
TCGGGCGGGCGGCTCCGGCTCGGCATCGGCGTCGGCTGGAATCAGGTCGAATACCGGGCGCTGAACGAGGATTTCACCAATCGCGGCAAGCGTTCGGAGGAGCAGATCGCCCTGCTGCGCCGCCTCTGGACCGAGGAGTTGGTGACCTTCGAGGGCCGCTGGCACGAGGTTCGGGACGCCGGCATCAACCCCCTGCCCGTGCAGCGCCCGATCCCGATCTGGATCGGCGGTCATGTGGAGGCGACGATCGAGCGCATCGGCCGGATCGGCGACGGCTGGTTCCCGCTCGTGACCCCGTCGGACAAGACCGCCGCGCGGATCGAACGGCTCAGGGACTATGCCCGCGCCGCCGGGCGCGACCCGGCGGAGATCGGGATCGAATCATGGCTGCGCTACGCCAAGCAGGGCGCCGTCGCCGGGCCGAAGTCCTGGCAGGCGGATATCGACTTCTGGCAGGGCGTCGATGCTTCGCACCTGACGGTGAACACGATGGACGCAGGGCTTCGGGGGGCGGACGCCCATATCGAGGCCGTGCGCCGCGTGAAGGAGTCCGTGGACCTGTGAACGGCGGCGCGCAGGACGCCGGCAGCTTCGACTGGATCGTCGTCGGCACCGGCTCGGCCGGGTCGGTGCTGGCCGCGCGCCTCTCCGAGCGGGCCGGAGACCGCGTGCTGGTGCTGGAGGCGGGCGGGCTGGACCGCAACCCCTTCATCCACATCCCGGCCGGCTACACCAGGACCCTCAACGGCGGCACCGTGAACTGGCGCTTCGAGATCGACCCGGAGGAGTACACGCACAACCGCCCCATGCCGCTGCCGCGCGGCAAGGTGGTGGGCGGCTCGTCCTCGATCAACGGCATGCTGTATGTGCGAGGCAATGCCCGCGATTTCGACGACTGGGCCCAGATGGGCAATCGCGGCTGGTCCTGGGAGGAGGTGCTGCCTTTTTTCAAGAAGTCCGAGCGGCGCGAGGGCGGCGACCCCGCTTTTCGCGGCGGCTCCGGCGAACTCAGCATTTCCGACATGCGCGACCGCTTCGAGTTGACCGACGACATCATCCGCGCCGGCGAGGAACTCGGCTACCCGCGCAACCCGGACTATAACGGCGCTTCGCAGGACGGCTTCGCCTATTACCAGGTGTGCCAGAAGGCCGGGCTCCGGCACAGCGCCTTCCGGGCCTTCCTGAAGCCCGCGCTGAAGCGACCCAATATCGAGCTGCGCACCCATGCGCTGGCGGAGCGCGTGATCGTCGAGGACGGGCGGGCCGTCGCGGTCGAATACCGGCGGGGCGGCAGGCTGGAGCGGGCGGCGGCCGGGCGCGGCATCGCGCTGTCGGCCGGCGCGGTGCAATCGCCGCAGCTTCTGGAGCTTTCCGGTATCGGCGCTCCGGAGGTGCTGAAGGAACAGGGCATCGAAGTAAAGGCGGCATTGCCGGGCGTCGGCGAGAACTACCGCGACCATTACATGGTGCGAAAGTCCTGGCGGATCGCGCGCCCGGTCACCTTCAACGAGAAGTCGCGCGGGCTGTCCTTCGCCGGCGAGGTGCTGCGCTATGCATTCACGCGGAGGGGCCTGCTGACGATGACGCCCGGCGTGGTCGCGGGCTTCGTGCGCACCCGCGCCGACCTTGCTACGCCCGACGTGCAGTACCACATCGTCCCGGCGAGCTATGACGACCCCCGGACCAAGGCGCTGGCGCGCACGCCGGGCATGACCATCGGCACCTACCAGACGCGGCCGGAAAGCGTCGGCGCGATCCATATCCGCTCGCCCCGCGCGGACGAGCAGCCGTCGATCAGGGGCAACTACCTGTCCGTGGACTTCGACCGCCAGGCTCTGGTCGGCGGCATGAAGATCGCCCGTGCGCTGATGGAGACGGAGGCGATGCGCCGCCATGTCGCTTTCGAGGAACTGCCGGGGGCGGAGGTGCAATCCGACGAGGCGTGGCTGGACTTCGCCCGCGAGGCGGGTTTCGCGATCTACCACCCCGTCGGCACCTGCAGGATGGGCACGGACCCGCTGGCGGTGGTCGATCCCCGCCTGCGCGTGCACGGCGTGCCGGGCCTCCGGGTGGCGGACGCCTCCGTCATGCCGACGCTCACCAACGGCAACACCCACGCCCCCACCATGATGATCGCCGAAAAGGCGGCCCACATGATGCTGGAGGACGAGAGGCGGTAACGGGCCGCGCCTGCCGATCCCGGTTCCTTCAGTCGATCAGTTCGCCTGCCCAGAGCCGTTCCAGAAAATGTCGCCAGGGCAGGATGTCGATGCCGTCCCCGGTTCTCCTCGGCGCGGCCTCCGCAGTTACGACGATGGCGCGGGAGGGAGCGTGTTCTTCCTTGTAGGCGCGAATGGGCTTGAGGTCCGCGTTGCGCAGCGCCGCCACGCCCTTCACCTCGATAACGGTTTCGCCCCGGCGGCCCAGAACGAAGTCGCACTCCAAGCCGGACTTGGTTCGCCAGTAGCGGACCGGATCGTCCCGTCCGCCATAGCTCCGCCAGGCCATGAGCTCCATCAGGATGAAATGCTCGAGGGCCCGGCCGAATTCTGCCCCGGCGGCGCGATCGATCCGCCGGCCGGCGACATGCCCGGCGACCCCTGTATCGAACAGGTAGAATTTCGGCGCCTGCACGATCACTGCGCGGGACCGGCGGAGGCGGAAAGGCTCGATCAGAACGCCGAGCAGGGTATCGGCCAGGATTTCGAAATAGGTCCTGACGGTCTTGGCGTCGACGCCGCAATCCCGCGCAATATTGCTGTAGTTGACGAGTTCGCCGTGACAGAAGGCAAGCGCATCGAAGAAACGCGAGAAGGCCGCGGCGTTCCGGGTCAGCCCTTCGTCGAACACCTCCTCCTTCAGGTAGTCCACGACGTAGCCTTCCAGGGCCCGCCGGGGATCGGGTGAATCGTAATGCTGCGGCACAAGCCCGCATCGAAGCGCACGCAACAGGTCGAAATCGGGAATTTCGGGCCAGGCAAGGGGATGCAGCTCGAAGCGCCAGGCCCGCCCGCCCAGCAGGTTTGCGCGGCCTCGTTTCAGCTTGCGCGCGCTGGAGCCGCAAAGCACGAAGGACAGTCCTTCGTTCTCGATCAGGCGGTGCGCCTCATCGAGCAGGGCGGGGACCTTTTGCACCTCGTCGATAAGCACAGGCTGCGTCCTGACGGCGGGAGACAGCGCCGCCAGACGTTCCCCGAGCCGCCATGGAGCGCGAGTGAACTCCAGCAGCAGCCGCGCATCGAGCAGGTCGAAGCGGGCCGAGTCCGGAAATCGGGTGCGCAGCAGGGTCGATTTGCCGGCCTTGCGCGGCCCCCACAGAAACGCGGATTGCCCCGGTGGCAGCGTCAGGCGCAGCAAACGCTCGTAATGAGCCATCCGGGAACAAACTCCGAATTAGTCTAGCTAATCCGGAATATGGTCTGGAATGGTCCGGTCGGCAAGCGCTCCGTTCAGGTGACCAGTTCGAGCCGGCGTTCGATCACGCTCAGCACTTCGCTGATACTCGGCCCCCGCTTCAGCAGTCGCGGGCCCTCGCTCACCGAATATTCCGCCGCCGAGCGCCCCTTGCGCCCGGTCTTCGCGACCCTGTAGAGCGGCGCCTCGGACGTATGCCTGAAAATCGAAAACACGGCCTGGCCGCGCTGGAAATCTATCGCGTAATCCCGCCAGTCCCCGGCCGACACGCGCCGGCTGTAGACATTCATCAAGTGGCGAAGCTCTCTCCTGTCGAAGAAGACCGGCTTCGCCGGACGGTATTGGTTTTCGAGCGCGACAACCTCTCCCATGGCCCCCTGTCCCTCCCGGCTGGCCCATGAAGCCATGGTGCCCCGAAAGCTTGCGCCCCGTCCAGCCGCAATATGTCGATTCGGTGACAGCAAAGGGCGTTTGCGCACAGGGGCCGGTGAAAGCTATAAGGCGGCGGCGGTCCGGGAGAGGCAGTGTGGCCGATATATTTCGCGAGGTGGACGAGGAAGTCCGCACCGAGCGCGCCAAGGAGCTCTGGCGAAAATACGGCGTGTTCGTCGTCGGAGCGGCAGTGCTGGCCGTTCTGGCCGTGGGCGGCTTCCAGTTCTGGAAGCACATGCAGGCGGAGGCCGCCGCCGAGGCCAGCCTGCGGCTGGAAGAGGCTGCGGTGCTGGCCGACGGGGAGAAGCCGGCCGATGCCGCGGCGGCATTTGCCGCGCTCGCTAAGGAAGGCGGCGGAGCCGGCCTGCTGGCGCGGTTCGGCGAAGCTGCGGAACTGGCCCGCCAGGGCGACGCGGACGCCGCGCTGGCGCGTTACGAGGCGCTGGCGGCCGACGAGGATGCGGCCCCGGTTTATCGAGACCTGGCCCGGCTGTTCCAAGGCATGGCGGAGTTGGACGCGGGCCGGCCGGAAGCGGCGATTGCGACGCTGGACGGGCTTTCGGGCACGCTGCGTTATTCCGCGGCCGAGACAATAGCGGCGGCGCGGGCCGCACTCGGCGAAACGGTGGCGGCGGTCGCGGGTTTCAAGGCGCTTGCCGATGATGCGGACGCCCCTGTCGGCGTGCGGCGGCGCGCGGCGGAAATGCTGGCTGCGCTGGGAGAATCCTCATGAGACAGGCGCTGCTTCTGGCGGTCGGGGGCGCTTTCCTGCTCGCGGGCTGCGGGTCGGATGGCTGGTTCGGCGAGTCCGAAGATCCGCCTCTGCCCGGCGAGCGCGTGGCCGTGCTCGCGCTGGACCGCGCGCTCGAGGGCGATCCGGAAGCCGCGGCGCGGCCGATGCAGCTGCCCGAGCCGGTCGCCAATGCGGACTGGCCGCAGGCGGGCGGTGCGCCGTTCCATGCAATCGGCCATCCCGCGCTCGGCCCGGCATCGACGGCGGCCTGGTCCCGGTCCGTCGGCGACGGCTCCGGCGACGGCCGCCGCGTGCTGGCGCAGCCGGTCGTCGCGCAGGGCCGGGTTTACGCCATGGACGCCGTCGGTTCGGTGGGCGCCTTCGCCCTGCAGGACGGCAGCGAGATCTGGACGGTATCGACGCGGCCCGAGGGCGAGGAAGAAACGTCCGGCGGCGGTATCGCCTTCGCCGATGGCCGCCTCTTCGCTGCAACGGGGTACGCCGAGGCGCTGGCCATCGACGCCTCCTCGGGAGCAGTCGCGTGGCGCCAGCCTCTGTCGGCCCCGGCGCGGGGCGTGCCGGCGGTGGATGGCGGCAGGCTCTATGTCGCTACGCTCGACAACAAGACCCATGCGCTCGACACCGCCGGGGGCGGCATTCTGTGGACCCACGATTCCATTGAGGAGCAGACCGCGCTGCTCGGGGGAGCCAGCCCCGCAGTTGCGCAGGGCGCGGCCGTCACGGCCTATTCCTCGGGCGAAATCGTCGCCCTCAAGGTCGAGACCGGGCGCGAACTGTGGGCCGATAACCTGACGGCAGCGCGCCGCGCGGATTTCATTGCGGCGCTGGCCGATGTCCAGGCCTCGCCCGTGGTTCATAACGGCCGTCTTTACGCGCTCAGCAATACCGGCCGCGCGGGCGCCATCGACATGCGGAGCGGCCGCCGGATCTGGAGCCGGGAGTTTGGCGGCCTGCACATGCCCTGGCTGGCGGGCAGCCACCTGTTCGTCGTGACGGAGCGCGGGGAGGTCGTGTCGGCCGAAGCGGCGACAGGCGCCGTGCGCTGGGTCATGCCGCTGGCGCGCTACGAGGACGAGGAAGACCGGACTGGCCGGATCGACTGGGCCGGCCCGGTGTTGGCCGGCGGGCGGCTGGTTCTGGCGGGTTCGCACGGCGAGATCGTTTTCCTCGACCCGCAGACCGGGCAAAAGGCCGGCGCGCTCGATACCGGACGCCCCCACCGCCTGGCGCCCGTCGTCGCGGCCCGGACGCTGCTGCTGCTCGATGACGACGGCGTGTTGACCGCCTATCGCTGACACCGCCATGGCCGTCATCGCCATCGTCGGACGGCCCAATGTCGGCAAATCGACCCTGTTCAACCGTCTCGTCGGACGGCGCGAGGCGATTGTTGACGACCGCCCGGGCGTGACGCGCGACCGCCGGGAGGGCACAGGCTCGCTCGGCGGCGTCGAGTTCACGGTCGTGGATACCGCCGGACTGGAGGACGCGCCCGCCGATGCGCTCGAGGCCGCCATGCGCAGCCAGACGGAGGCAGCGCTGGCCGGCGCAGATGCGGCCCTCTTCCTGATCGATGCGCGCGCCGGGGTGACCGCGCTGGACAGCCACTTCGCCGCCTGGCTGCGGCGGGGACCCGCAGCGGTCGTGCTCGTGGCGAACAAGGCCGAGTCCGGACGCGGCATGGAAGGGGCGCTGGAAGCCTATGCACTCGGCTTCGGCGCGCCGGTTGCGATTTCGGCGGAGCATGGCGAGGGGCTGGCCGACCTCTATGAAGCGCTTGCGCCTTTCCTCGAAACGCCGGCCCCGGAAGGGGAAGAAGACAGGGACGACGAGACGGAAGGCCCTCTCAAGCTCGCCATTGTCGGACGGCCGAATGTGGGCAAATCGACGCTCATCAACCGGCTGCTCGGCGAGGTCCGCCTGCTGACCGGACCCGAGCCGGGTGTGACGCGCGACGCCATCGCCATCGACTGGGTCTGGAAGGGCCGGCCCGTGCGTCTGGTGGATACGGCCGGGCTGCGCCGGCGCGCCCGGGTGCAGGACCGGATCGAACGGCTCTCGGCAGCCGATTCGGACCGGGCGATCCGCTTCGCCGAAGTGGTCGTGCTGCTTCTCGATGCTGAGTACGGGCTTGAGCGCCAGGACCTCGCCATCGCCGCCCGGACGATCGAGGAAGGCCGGGCGCTGGTGCTCGCGGCGAACAAGTGGGACCTGGTGCGCGATGCACCGGAAGTGCTGGACGCGTTGCGGCACCGGATTGAAACCTCGCTGCCGCAGGTGCGCGACGTGCCACTGCTGACGGTCTCCGCGGTCTCGGGCCGCGGCATCGACCGGCTGGTCCGCACGGCGTTCGAGAGCCGGGAGGTCTGGAGCCGCCGCATTCCGACCGGGTCCCTCAACCGCTGGCTCCGCGAAGCGCTGGAGGCGCATCCGCCGCCCATCGTCAAGGGAAGGCGCCTCAAGCTGCGCTACGCTGCGCAGATCAAGCGCCGCCCGCCGACGGTGGCGATTTTCGGTTCGCGCCCCTCCGCGGTGCCGGAATCCTACGTCCGCTATCTCGCCAACGGCCTCAGGCGCGATTTCGACCTGCCGGGCGTGCCCATCCGCATCCTGCTGCGCGCCGGCGCCAACCCCTATGCGGAAGACGGGCAACGGTAACGGGCCGTTTGTCGCTCATATTCTCGGCTTTTTGAGCGACAAAGCCGTTTGCTGCTCATCCGTGAGCGACAAAACCACTTGTCGCTCATATTCGCCGTCATGTGAGCGGCAAAATCGGCGACTCAGTGCCGGACGATGTCGAGCAGGCGCTGGAGGACGAACCGGGTCGGCCATCGGCCGGAACCCTGGGCATAGATTTCAAGCATGCCGTGCTCGACCAGCACCCTCGTAAAGCGCGCTGCCGACTGAATTGGGATGCCTGTTCGCCTGGAGAAAGAGCGATTGGTGAATGCCGGGTTGGCGAACATGTCGTCCAAGGCCTGTACCGCCCATTTCGACGACAGCACTGCGGGAAATACCTCTTTCATTTCATTGTAGAAATTCATCATGCGTTCGGCTTGCGCAATATTATCGGCCGCTTGCCGATCCAATACGCCGAAGAAGTACAGGCACCATTCGGTCCAGGCATCGTCGGCAGACACATCCCGCAGCCGGCCGACATAGAGGTCGCGCGTCTTCTCGATCTCGCTGCTGACATAGAAGCAGGGCCGGGAAATAACGCCGTCGGCCCACAGCGCCAGCGTAATGAGCATACGCCCGATGCGCCCGTTGCCGTCGGCAAAAGGATGCAGGGCCTCGAATTCGGCATGGCCGAGCACAGCCTTCAACAGCGGGTCCCGGCCGGGCTCGTTCATGAAGGTCTCGAAGCGATGAATACCGTCTTCCAGCTCTTGCGGCGGGATCGGGACAAAGACGACCCTGTTTCCCGCAACGACATAGTTCTGGTCTCGTTTGAATTCTCCCGGCCGCTTGTCGGAGCCGCGGCCCGAGAACAGCAGCTTTCCGTGGGTTTCGCGGATGAGGCGGCTGCAAATCGGCAGGCCGTCCGTCATCAAATTCTCCGCGTGGATCATGGCTTGAGCATAGGAGCGCACCTCGACGGTCTCCGGGCGTGTCGTTCCCGCTGCGGCATCTTCCAGAGCGAAGACTTCCTCGAGTGTGGCGACCGTTCCCTCGATCCGCGACGAAACCACCGCCTCATACCCGCGCAGCGGGATCAGCAGCAGGTCCGGGTTCGGCAGCGTCTTCAACAACGCATCGTACCGGCCGACCGCAAGCGCCGCCCGGCCGAGCGCCGGCATCAGTCGCTCATGGTCGAGAGCCTGCGGCGGGAAACGACCGCCATGATATGAAACGGCCCCATCGAACGAGAGGCCGGCTATCGGCGAGGGTGTTTTCATCCGATGTTCCGCCGACTGTGAACAGGAGCGAAATTAGCGGATCGGCCATGAGCGACAAAGGCGTTTGTCGTTCATATTCGCCGTTTCGTGAGCAACAAAGCCTTTTGCTGCTCATCCGTGAGCGACAAGGCCGCTTGTCGCTCATATTCGCCGTCTTGTGAGCAACAGGGGAAGCGCCGCCCGCCTTGCCCCTCAGCCGAAGCGGCTGGCATGGTGGCGGTCTCGCTGCAGGGAGGCCGGAGGCCGTGGCGCGCTATCGCATTTTCGGTTCGGAACTTTCGCCCTATTCGGTGAAGGTCCGCGCCTGGTTCCGTTACAAGGGCATCGCGCATGACTGGCTGACGCGCACGCCCGAAAACCGGGCCGAATATGACGCCCATGCGCGGCTGCCGCTCGTGCCGCTGGTCATCACGCCCGAGGGCGAGGGCATCCAGGACTCAACGCCCATCATGGAGCGGTTCGAGGCGGCGTTTCCGGAACCGGCGACCCAGCCCGAAGACCCGACGCTCGCCTTCCTCTCCGCGCTGCTGGAGGAATATGGCGACGAATGGGGCAACAAGCACATGTTCCACTATCGCTGGCGCGACGAGGCCGACCAGGTCTCGGCGGCGGAGCGCATCGCCCGCTCCATGCTGCCGGATGCGGACGAAGACGCGGTGGCCGAACGCGCGCGGGCGGTGCGGGAGCGCATGGCGCCGCGCGTGAGCTTCGTCGGCTCCTCGCCGGAGACGGCGCCGATCATCGAGGCCTCCTTCGCCCGCCTGCTGGAATTGCTCGAAGCGCATCTGGAGGACCGCCGCTACCTGTTCGGCGCCCGGCCGGCTTTCGCGGATTTCGGCGTCGCCGCCCAGATCTGGGAGGCGTGGACCGACCCAACCGGCAGCCGCCTCGTGCCGCCGCGTACGCGTGACTGGTGCCGGCGGATGCAGGACCCTGAGAACGAGGGCCCGTTCGAGGCCTGGGACGCGCTTGCGCCGACGCTCGAGCCGCTGCTCGCCGAGGAAGTCGGCGCGCGGTTCCTGCCCTGGTCGGATGCCAACGCCCGCGCGATTGCCGATGGCGCGGAGAGCTTCGCCGTCGATATCGCTGGCGGGCGCTGGACGCAGGCGCCGCAGCGCTACCATGCCCGCTCGCTCCGTGTGCTGCGCGAGAAATACGCCACGCTCGGCGACTGCGCTGCGCTCGACCCCGTGCTGGAGGCGACCGGCTGCCGCGCCTGGCTCGGCTGAACTGGCGCGCCGGGGGCAAAGGCGCTATCGATTGTCCTATCATTCCGGAAGCCGTCGGGAGCCGGTTGCATGAGCCAGATGCAGGCGTGGCGGGTGCACGAATTCTGCGAGCCCGAGGACATGGCGTTCGAGACCGTGGCCCGTCCGGAGCCGGGACCGGGCCAAGCGCTGGTCAGAGTCCGCAACGCCGCGCTCAACTTCCTCGACATCCTGATGGTCCAAGGCAAGTACCAGATGAAGCCGGACTTCCCCTTCACGCCCGGCTGCGAGTTGTCGGGCGAGGTCGCGGCGGTCGGCCCCGGCTCGAAATGCAGGGTCGGCCAGCGCGTCGCCGCCCAGCCCTATTGGGGCGCCTTCGCAGAATATGCCGTCGTGGACGACCTGCAGATCAATCCGATCCCGGACGGCGTGGCAATGGACCTCGCCGCCTGCGTGCCGGTGGTCTATCCGACCGGGCATATCGCGCTCGGCCGGCGCGGCGGGCTGAAGGCCGGCGAATGGCTGCTGGTGACGGCGGGCGCAGGCGGGTCCGGGCTGGCGGCGATCCAGATCGGCAAGGCCTGGGGCGCGCATGTCATCGCACTCGCCGGCAGCGAGGAGAAGCTGGCCGTCTGCCGCAATCACGGCGCGGAGATCGCGCTCGACTACACTGACGAGAGCTGGGTCGAAGCAGTGCGCGAGGCGACCGGCGGGCGCGGCGTGGACGTTATCTTCGACCCGGTGGGCGGCGAGGTGTTCAACCTCGCGCTCAAGGTCATCGCGGTCGAGGGCCGCGCGCTCATCATCGGCTTCGCCGGCGGCAAGATCCAGCAGATCGCCGCCAACCGCCTGCTCTTGAAGAACGCCTCGGCCGTCGGCGCCATCTGGGGCGGCTTCTTCCGCAGCCACCCCGAATACACCCATGAGGTCGTGGCGGACTGCTATGCCATGCTCGCGCGCGGCGAGATCGACCCCGTCATCTCCGCCCGCTACCCCTTCGACGACCTGCCGGTGGCGCTGCACGCGCTTGCCTCCCGGCGCACCTGGGGCAAGGTCCTGCTGGAGGTATCGCCATGATCCGCGCGGTCCGCGCCGTTCCCGGAAGCCCGGACCGGCTTGAAGTCGCAGAGGTCGAGGAGCGCCCGCCCTTCTCCAACGAAGCGCTGGTGCGCGTTTCCGCCTTTTCGCTCAACCGCGGCGAGGTGCGCCGGGCCGAGCGCGCGGACCGGCCGATCCGCATCGGCTGGGACATTGCCGGCACGGTCGAGAAGGCCGCGGCCGACGGCTCCAGCCCGCCGGAAGGCGCCCGCGTCGTCGGCTTCTCCCCGCGCATGGAAGGCTGGGCGGAGCGCGCGCCGATCCTCGGCAGCTATCTCTGCCCGATACCGGGCGGGGTGAGCGACGCCGCGGCGGCGACGCTGCCGGTCGCCGGCCTGACGGCGCTCCATTCCGTCGATGCGGGCGACTGCCTGATCGGCGCGCGCGTGCTTGTCACCGGGGCGACGGGCGGCGTCGGGCTGTTCGCCGCGCAGCTCGCCCGCATCGGCGGGGCGGAAGTGCTCTCCCAGATCCGGCGCGAGGACCAGCGCGCCTTCGCCGACCGGGTGGGCCTTGGCGAGCTCATCGTGACCCCGGACGGCAGCGGTATCGAAGCCGCCGGCCCCTACCGGCTGGTGGTGGACGGCGTCGCCGGGCCGATCCTGGAAGCCGGCGTGCGCGCGCTCGGCCCCGAAGGGCTCGCGGTCTGCTACGGCGTCACCGCCGCGCCTGCGATCTCCGTCGCCGTCGGGGATTTCATGACCCGCGGCCTC
>JAJEAZ010000620.1 GCA_022824105.1 Alphaproteobacteria bacterium | reverse complement strand
CGCCGCAGGCGCCAGCGCCGCCAGGGTCGGCATGCCGGTGCCGCTCATCAGCAGCGCCTCGGCCTCGTCGGACACGCCGCTTTCCAGCGCCGCAAGGGCGTCTGCGCTCCGCAGCCCGTAAATCCGGCGCGTGTCCTGCGATCCGATATCGACAGACATGACCTGGACGATGGACAGCCCCGCCGCCTGCCAATAGGCGGCCCCGGCCTCGACGATGTCGGCAGGATAAGGCGCCAGCAGCGCGACGCGCTCGACGCCCAGAGCCTCCAGAGCATCCAGGATGGCCTGCGCGGCCGTGACGAACGGGCAGCCGAGCCGCGCCTGCGCTTCGGCCACGATTTCCGCCTCCCGCCCGGCGCCGACCAGGTAGGAGGATCCGGTGCAGGCAAAGCCGTAAACGTCCGGGCGCAGCACGTCGTAGCTGTCCAGGGTGCGGTCGAGCCCGTCGAAATAGTCGACCAGCCGCTCGACGGAGGTCGGAGCCCGGCTCACCAGGCGGCTCGTCAGAAGCTCGGCATCCTGCGGCAGGAGCCGGCGCATCTCCGCCTCGACCGTCGGGTTCGCCTGCGGCACGCCGACCCCGACCCAGCCGCCCGGCCCGTATTCGCGCTCCGTCCGGTCCATGCCGTTGCCCCGAAACCGTCCCGGACCGCCGGTTCAGATGTCCAGCGAGGTTTCCCGCTCCCAGTCGCTCAGATGGCGGGAATAGGCGTCCCATTCCTGCATCTTGAGCTTCACGTAGGCAGACGAGAATTCCGCCCCCAGCGCTTCCTTCAGCGCCGCATTGCGGTCGAAGGCGCGGACTGCGTCAAGCAGGTAGTTCGGCAGCCGCCTGACCCGGCGCCTGTGGCCCTCGGCATACATGTCGAGGTCGCTGCGCCTGCCCGGATCGCGTTCGTTGGCGATGCCGTCGAGGCCTGCCGCCAGACAGGCCGCCTGCAGCAGATAGGGATTGGCCGCGCCGTCGGCGAGCCGGAGTTCGAAGCGGCCCTCGTCGGGGATGCGCACCATGTGGGTGCGGTTGTTGCCCGTCCAGGAGACGGTATTGGGCGACCATGTGGCGCCCGAGGCCGTCACCGGCGCGTTGATGCGCTTGTAGGAGTTGACGATGGGATTGGTGACGGCGCAGAGCGCCTCGGCGTGGTGGAGCACGCCGCCGAGGAAATGGAGCGCGAGCTCCGACAGGCCGAGTTCCCCGTCCGGGTCGTGGAACAGGTTGGTCTTGCCGTCCGCGTCCCAGACCGACACATGCGCGTGGCACCCGTTGCCCGTCAGGCTGAGGAACGGCTTCGGCATGAAGGTCGCGCGCAGCCCGTGTTTCTCGGCGATGGACTTCACCATGAATTTGAAGAAGGCGTGCCGGTCGGCCGTCACGAGGACATCGTCATAGTCCCAGTTCATCTCGAACTGGCCGTTGGCGTCCTCATGGTCGTTCTGGTAGGGGCCCCAGCCGAGCGCGAGCATGGCGTCGCAGATCTCGGACACGACATCGTAGCGGCGCATCAGCGCCTGCTGGTCGTAGCAGGGCTTCGCATCGATATCGCGCGGGTCCGAAATGCCGGTCCCGTCGGCGTCGATCAGGTGGTATTCGGCCTCGACGCCGGATTTCATCCGCAGCCCCTCGGCGGCGGCCCGGGCGACCAGGTTCTTCAGCACGACGCGCGGCGCCTGCTCGACCGGCCGGCCATCCATGACGAGGTCGCCCGCGACCCACGCCACGTCCGGCTGCCAGGGAAGCCGGATGACGCTCGCCGTGTCGGGGACCGCCAGCATGTCGGGATGGGCCGGCGTCATGTCCAGATAGGTGGCGAAGCCCGCGAAGCCCGCGCCCGCCTCCTCCATCGCCGGGGCGGCGGCCGCCGGCACCAGCTTGGAGCGCTGCATGCCGCGTATGTCGGTGAAATTGAACAGGAAATACCTGACATCGTTCGCCTTCGCGAAGGCTTCCAGCTTGCCGGTCATGGTTATCCTTTCGGGTCTAGAAGGGGCGCACGGCCTTCAGGGCCACAGGGCGTCCAGCGGGAAGGTCACCGCCTGGAAGGGCGGAAACGACACCGGTTCGTCCTCCCGCGCCGAGCCGGCCGCCGTCCAGGCGCCGTCCTGCAGGGCGAACGCCTCCAGCGTCCTTGCCGCCGGATCGACGAACCAGAGATGGCCGACGCCCTCCCGCGCATAGACCGGGCGTTTCTCTTCCAGGTCGAAGGTTCTCGTGGAAGGAGAGAGAATCTCGCATACCCAGTCCGGCGCGAGGGTGAACCAGGGCGTATCGGGATAGTCCGGCATCCGCTCGCGGCGCCAGCCGGCGAGGTCCGGCACCAGGATATCCTCGCCGAAATGAAGCTCCGGCTCATCGACGATCCACCAGCCGCCCGGCCCGCCCCGGCCCTTCTGGAACGGGCTGACCAGCTCGTCGCCGAGCGACGACCCCGCCAGCGCGTGCCGGCTGGCCGGCCTCGGCTGCGTATGCAGCACGCCCTTGACGATCTCGGCCACCATATGCGCCGGCGCTTCGAGCACATCCCGATAGGTCGCCTTGCGGGCCGGGACCCGCCGCCGCAACGCCCGCCGCGCGCTCATGCCGTCCTCTCCGGTCGCCAATGCCGCGCCATGCTACGACCGCCCGGCATTCCTGTCACGGTCACGCCGTCAGGAGCGGCCCGGAATCCAGCCGGTT
>JAJEAZ010000617.1 GCA_022824105.1 Alphaproteobacteria bacterium | reverse complement strand
TTGAGCTTCAGCAGCACCGCGCCCGCCCCGTCGAAGCCGCGCCGCGCCACCTGGGCCGCGCAGCCCCGGACCGATGCCGCCCGGATGCAGGCCTGGATATAGACGCGGGGCGTCAGCGCCATGGCGGCGCCGGGCTCAGGCGTGTCCGGGCACGATGTGCCGGGCGGGAGACGGGCGGAAGGTCGCGCGCTTCAGCCAGCGGTTCTGCGCCGGGTCGAAATCGTCGCGCTTGTGCAGGAGGAAGCCGTTGTCCCAGAGCACCGTGTCGCCGACCTGCCAGCGGTGCCGGTAAACGAAGCGCGGCTCGGTCGCATGCGCGATCAGCCGGTCGAGCAGGGCGCGGCCTTCCCCGGCGTCCATGCCTTCGACGCCGGCCATGGTGCCCGGGTCGAGATAGAGCGCCTTGCGCCCGGTCACGGGGTGGGTGTGCACCAGCGGATGGGTGACATCCGGCGTGCGCCTGCGGATTTCCGCCTCGGCCAGCTTGTCGATCTCGCCGTAGCCGGCCACGCGCACGGCATAGCTGAAGATACCGCGCCGGCCGTCGATCCGGGCCTTCGTTTCCTCGTCGAGGGCTGCATAGGCGGCTTCCAGGTTCGCCCAGCTCGTCGGCGCCTGGCCGGCCCGGGACTCGACGCAGTAGAGCAGCGAGCCCGTCGCCGGATGGGTCATGTAGGACTGGTCGGAATGCCATGCGAGCTCGCCCTGGCCGATGCCGCCGATGGTGTCGCCGCCGGGGCTGCGCATGTTGGAGATATAGGTGATCTCGGGCTGGTATTTCGACGCCCAGTCCTCGCGCACGATCAGCTCCAGGGCGCCGAACCAGGACGCGGCCTCCACAAGTTCGGCTTCCGACAAGGCCTGCCGGCGGAATATCAGCACGCCATGCTCGGCGAGCGCCAGATCGAGCGCTTTCCGTGTTTCCTCGTCCTGCGGTTCGTGCAGCGCGACGCCTTCCACGAGTCTCGCGAAGCCGCCGTCGGCGGGCGTGAGTGTCAGCATGGCCGTCAAAGCTCCTTCAACAGCGCCTCGATATCGTCCGGGCCCCCGACCGCGACGCCGGACATCTCCCGGTCGATCCGCCTGACCAGCCCGGACAGCACCTTGCCCGCGCCGAGCTCGACCACGCGGTCGACATCGTTGTCGCGCATGAACATCATGCTTTCCCGCCAGCGCACGGTCGCGGTCACCTGGCGCACCAGCAGGCCGGACAGCTCGGCGGCGCTTTCCACCGGGCCTGCCGTGACATTGGCGACCAGCGGCACCGAGGGGTCGTCCATCGCGACTGGCTCCAGCGCCTCCGCCATCGCGTCGGCGGCGGGTTGCAGCAGCGCGCAATGGAAGGGGGCGCTCACATCCAACAGGATCGCGCGGCGCGCGCCGCGCGCCTTCGCCAGCTCCACCGCGCGCTCCACGGCCGCGCGGTTGCCGCTCACCACCACCTGGCCGGGGGCGTTGTCGTTGGCCGGGTCGCAAACCTCGTTCTCCGCGGCGTCGCGGGCGACCGCCGCTGCCTCTTCGAAGTCGAGGCCGAGCAGGGCCGCCATCGCACCTTCACCCACGGGCACCGCGCTCTGCATCGACCGGCCGCGCAACCTCAGGAGCCGCGCGGTGTCCGCCAGCCGGAAGGTGCCTGCGGCCGTCAGCGCCGAATACTCGCCGAGCGAATGTCCCGCCAGATACCGGCAGGCGCTCGGCAGCGAAACGCCGCCCTCGCGCTCCAGCACCCGCATGACCGCCACGCTGTGCGCCATCAGCGCCGGCTGCGCGTTCTCCGTGAGCGTGAGTTCGTCGGCGGGGCCTTCGAACATCAGCCGCGAGAGGCTCTGCCCGAGGGCGTCGTCGACCTCCTCGAACACCTCGCGCGCGGCGGCGGACGCTTCCGCCAGCGCCCGGCCCATTCCCGGGGCCTGGGATCCCTGTCCCGGAAAGACGAACGCTCGTGCCACCAACCCCTCCGAATCGCCTGTCGCCGGATTGCAATCAAGGCGCGGCGGCAAAGGCTGTCAAGGGCGGAGGCGGGCGGCTTGCGCGCTTTGCGGGTTCGTGTATAACGCCGCTCCCAGTGCAACATCCGGGACGAAACGCATAGGCGATGGCTCTCTACGAGAATGTCTTCATAGCGCGCCAGGACATGTCGCCCGCCCAGGTCGAGACCCTGGCGGACGAGTATGTGTCCGTCATGGAATCCCTCGGCGGCAAGGTCGAGAAGCGCGAACATTGGGGTCTGAAGACCCTGGCTTACCGGATCAAGAAGAACCGCAAGGGCCATTACGTCCTTTTCAATTTCGACGCCTCGGGCGATGCGGTCACGGAGCTGGAGCGCAGGATGCGCCTGTCGGAAGACGTGCTGCGCTACCTGACGGTGCGGATCGAGGCGGTCGACGAGCGGCCTTCGGTCATGCTGCAGGCGCGTCCGCGCGACGATCGGGGCCGGCGCGACGCGCGGCCGCCGCGCCGGGACGCCGGCGAGACGAAAGCAGAAGCGACCGGCGAGCAGCCTGCCGCCGCCGTATCGGAGGCCGCCCAATGAACGCCGCGCCGCGCCGTCCGTTCTTCCGCCGCCGCAAGAGCTGCCCGTTCTCCGGCCCCAATGCGCCCGAGATCGACTACAAGGACGTGAAGCTGCTGCAACGGTTCCTGTCCGAACGCGGCAAGATCGTGCCGAGCCGGATTACCGCCGTTTCGGCGAAGAAGCAGCGCGAACTGGCGCAGGCGATCAAGCGCGCGCGCTACATGGCGCTGTTGCCCTACGTCGTAAAGTAGGTTCCGGACTGCAGCCCGCGCGGGTTGGATGGGAAAGGATCTCGTCCTTTTGACCGTCGGCGGGCTGGCTGCGGGCCTGCTCTTCGGTTCGATTACGACAGGCTCCCTGGGCACTGCGCTGCTGGCCTATTTCGCCGCCGCGCCGCTCTTCCTTGTCGGTCTTTCGCTCGGCTGGCTGCCGGCGGCGGCGAGCGGCCTGGTCGGGGCCGTCACGGTCGCCGGGATGCTGGGGTTCTTCACCGCTGGATATTTCCTGCTTGTCGTCGGCGTCCCGGTCGCGGTCCTGAGCCGCCAGGCGCTGCTCAACCGGTCCGACGGGCAGGGCAGCGTCGAATGGTACCCGCCCGGCCATCTGGTCGCGGCGCTCACCGCTCTCGTGGCCGCGGCCTTGGCCGCGATGTTCGCCGTCGCCGTTCTCGAGGGCATCGATCCGCGCCGGGAAGTGCAGCAGACGCTCGAGGCCGTCCTGGATGCCGGGCTGCCGCCGGAGGTTGCCGAGCGCGCCAGGGAACAGGGCCTGGCGGAGCGCGGCGCGAGTTTCCTTCCGGGATTCGCCGCGGCAATCCTCTTTCTCACGCTGGCGCTGGACGGCGTGCTCGGTCAGGCCATTGCCGCCCGCCTGAACATCGCGCGGCGCCCGTCGCCGCCGTGGCGCGGCATGACGCTGCCGGCATGGCCGCTTTATGCGCTGGGCCTTTCCTGCCTTGCCGGGATTGCCGCCAGCGGGGCGCTGGAGTATATCGGCCGCAATCTGGCCATCGTCTTCGCCGTTCCGTTCCTGCTGCAGGGGCTCGCCGTCGTCCATGCCGTGACGGCCCGGCTGCCGGGGCGGGCGGTGTGGCTGGTCGGTTTCTATCTGCTGGGGCTTCTGATGGCCTGGCCGTTCGTGCTGGTTGCGGCTTTGGGTCTGGCGGAGCCCTATATCGGTTTGCGCACCCGCCTCGGCGGCGGTCCGAAGGAGAGTGAGTGATGGAACTGGTGCTTCTCGAACGGGTCGAGAGCCTGGGGCTGATGGGCGACATCGTCACGGTCAAGCCGGGCTATGCGCGGAATTACCTGCTGCCGCAAAAGAAGGCGCTGCGGGCGACGCCCGAAAACATGGCCGTTTTCGAGGCGCGCCGCGCAGAGCTCGAGGCGCGCAACCTGGAGCGCAAGGGCGAGGCCGAAGCGGTCGCCGGGAAGCTGGAAGGCTTCAGCGTCACGCTGATCCGGCGCGC
>JAJEAZ010000079.1 GCA_022824105.1 Alphaproteobacteria bacterium | reverse complement strand
TTCCTGATGACCATGGGCGAGCTGGAAACCGTCGTGCGCGAGGACCTGCCGCTGGTCATCGTGCTGATGAACGACTGCGCCTACGGCGCGGAACTGCATCACCTGAGACTGCGCCAGCTTCCGGTCGCCAAGTCGGTCTTCCCGGACGTCGATTTCGCGCCTGTCGCGGAGGCGTTCGGCTACGAGGCCCACACGGTGCGCACCCCCGACGATCTGAGCGGGCTTGCCTCCCTGCTGGCGGCTCCGGACGGCCCGGTCTTCCTCGACTGCAAGATCAATGCCGACGTCGCCGCGCCCTTCATGAGCGAGGTCGCCGCGTACGAGGCGAAGCAGCACGGGTGAGGCCGGCGTTCCCGCCCGCAAATCCACAGGCCCCTGCCCGCGCCGGGCGCAGGGGCCTCATGACATCGCATGACAAAACATGACACTTCATGACAGTCCGGTGGAGCCTCCGGCCGCCGTCCGGTCCGGCGGGAGGCGGCCCGTATCCGCAGCTGGCCGGCGCTTTGCCATGCCGGGCCGCTTCCGACAGAATGGCGCGCCATGAGCCGGAAACGCTTCGTCGCGGCGCTGATGCGCCACGAGACCAACACCTTCTCGCCCGTGCCGACCCCGGTTTCCGCCTTCGGGCGAGTCGGGCCGACGGACGGGCCTGCGCGGGGCGAGGAGGCGGTGCGCGTCTATCGCGGCACCAACAATCCGCTCGCCGCCTATATCGACATCGCCGAGCGCGCGGGCGCAACGCTCGCCGTGCCGGTTGCGGCGAACGCGCACCCGAGCGCGCCGGCGCCGGACGGCATTCTCGACCTCGTCGCCGGGGCCGTGCTGGAAGCGGTCGGGCAAGGCTGCGACGCGCTCTTCCTCGACCTGCACGGCGCGATGGTGACGGAGGGCTTCGACGACGGTGAGGGCGAGCTGCTGCGCCGCATCCGGGCCGAAGCGCCGAACCTGCCGATTGCGGTCGCGCTCGACTTCCACACCAACCTGACGCGCGACCTGGCCCTGCTGCCGACGACCTTAGCCGGCTACCGCACCTATCCGCATATCGACATGTACGAGACCGGCATGCGGGCGGGCGAGGCGCTGCTCAAGGCCATGAACGGCGCGGCTGCGGCGACCGCCTGGCATTCCCTGCCGCTGATGCCGCACATGAACGTGCATTCGCCGTCGCGCCCGCCCATGCAGGCGATCATGGACCGCGCCAACGCCGCCGAAGACGGGGGCGAGGTGCTGCTGGCCTCGGTGTTCGGCTGCTTCCCGCTCGCCGATATCGAGCATGTCGGCATCTCCGCCGTGGTGCAGGGGCCGGCGGACAGGGCGGAGCGGCTGGTGCTCGACCTGATGGGCGAGGCCTGGGAGAAACGCGCCGACTTCCTGTTCGAGATCGAGGACATGGCGGACTCGATCGCGCGCGCCGCCGCCATGTCCGATGGAGACGGCCCCGTGCTGCTGGTCGATCACGGCGACAATACCGGGTCGGGCGGCAACCAGGATGTGATGGCGGCGCTCCGGGAGTGCCTCCGGCAGGGCCTGACCGGCATGGCCGCCGGGCCGTTCGCGGACCCGGAGGCCGTGGCGGAGATGATCGCCGCCGGCGTCGGCGCGGAGGTCGAGGTCGAAATCGGCGGCAAGACCGACATGCCCGCCATGGGGCTCAAGGGCGAACCGCTCCGGCTTCGCGGCCGGGTGCGCCGGATTACCGACGGGGAGTTCACCGTCACCGGACCGATGTTCACCGGCGTGCGCCTCTCCATCGGGCGCGCCGCCGTGCTGGACACGGGCGCGGCCGAGATCGTCGTCTCCGAAGAGCGCTACGAGCCCTTCGACGTGGGCTGCTTCACCCATTGCGGCATCGATCCGGCGTCGAAGCGCTATGTGCTCATCAAGTCGCGCCAGCATTTCCGCGCCGGCTTCGAGCCGATCGCGCGCGGGATCGTGATGCTGGCCGGGCCGGGAACGACGACCTCGGACTACAGCCTCTTCCCCTGGAAGAAGCTGCGCCGCCCGATCTATCCCCTCGACCCCGACATTCCCTCGAACCTGCCGAGCCAAGCCTGAAGGAGGCTGCATCCATGACGCTCACCATGCTCCAGCACGTCAACATCATGACGGACAAGCTCGACGAGACGGTCGCCTTCTACGAGGACATTCTGGGCTTCGAGAACGGCGAGCGCCCGAATTTCGCCTTCCCCGGCGCCTGGCTCTATTGCGGCGAGGAGGCGGTCATCCACCTGATCGGCGTGGACGAGCAGGAAAAGTCCGGCTCGGGCTGCATCGACCATGTGGCGTTTGCGGCCGAAGGCTTCGAGCGCTACGCCGCCTTCCTCGGCGACAGGGGCTATGAGCACGAGACCCGCGTGGTGCCGGGCGGCAGGCTGCGCCAGATCTTCATCCGCGACCCGAACGACGTGCTGATCGAGCTGAATTTCCGCGCCGACGAGTAGCGCGGCGCGCGCCTACCAGCGAAGCGCGGTCGTGGCCCAGGTCGGGCGGACGCCGAGTTCGGCAGAGCGGGCGGCCAGCCGCGCCGGGTCAGGCGGCGCGCCCACCTCCTCCTCGTGGATGCCGCCGGAGAGGAAGAGCGTGTCGATGCCGAAGGCATTGCCGCCGGCGATGTCGGTCCTGAGCCCGTCGCCGATCATCAGCGCGCGCGCCGGGTCCGGGTCGCCGAGGGCTTCCAGCGCGCGGGCGAACACCGCCCCGTCCGGCTTGCCGTGCCAGGCGACATCACCGCCGAGTTCGACATAGCGCACGGCCAGCGACCCCGCGCAGAGCGAGAGCTTCTCGCCGATATGCACCACGAGGTCCGGATTGGCGCAGACCATCGGCAGGCCCCGCGCCGCGCCCGCCGCCAGCAGCGGCTCGTAGTCCGCCACGGTCTCGTCCCAGCCGTCGATGCCGGTGCAGAGGATGAAGTCGGCGTCCTCGACGCGCTCCACGATGTCGAGCCCGTTGCCCTCGCGCACGTCGTTGTCGCGCTCGGGGCCGACATGCAGGCAGCGCCGCCCGAGCCGCGCATGCCAGGGATCGTCGCGGCGCTTCAGCGCGGCCCAGGCCGATTCGCCGGACGACATGACCGCGTCGTAGAGGCTCCGCGGCACGCCCATATCGTCCAGGCGGCGGATGAGCGAGGCGATCCGGCGCGGACCGTTGGAAAGGAAGCAGACCCGCTTGCCGCCGCCGGCGCGCAGCCGCTCCAGTGCATCGAGCGCCGCCGGGAAGGGCCGGACGCCGTCATGCAGGCAGCCCCAGAGGTCGACGAGATAGGCGTCGTAGCGGTCCGCCAGCGGCGCGAGGCCGGCAACGAGTTCGGTGGCGCTCACGGCCTGTGCCCGGGGCTATTGCGGCGTGACGGAAGAGTAGGCCGGCACCGGCGCCCCGGCTTCCGGCCGGGCTTGGCGGTCGGGTTCCAGGCTGCGGGCGAGATCGCGCGCAATCCGGTATGGCAGCAGGCTGCCGCCATAGATGAGCGCCGTGTTGAACTGCACCAGCGACGCGCCGGCTTCCAGCCTTTCCAGCGCGTCTTCGGCGTTCCCGATGCCGCCGACCCCGATCAGGTCGATCCTGCCGTCGGTCGCCGCCCGGATATCGCGCAGGGCCTCGGTGGCGAGCGCCTTCAGCGGCGGGCCGCTGAGGCCGCCCTGCTCCCCGCGTTCCGGCGAGCGGAGGCCGGCGGGCCTGGAGACGGTCGTGTTGGAGACGACCACGCCCTCGACCGGCATTGCCGCCAGCGCCTCGCCCAGCGCCATGCGGTGCGCCCTGTCCAGATCCGGGCAGAGCTTGACCCAGAGCGCCGTGCCCGAAGGCGCCGCCCGGCGCACGCGCTCGACGATGCGGCGAAGCTCGCCCTCCGTCTGCAGCGCGCGCAGGCCCGGCGTGTTGGGGGACGACACATTGACGGTGACGAAGTCGGCAAGGCCCGCCACCGCGCGCGCCACCGCAGCATAATCCCTGGCGGCGTCCCCGCTGGTCTTGTTCTTGGCGAGATTGACGCCGACCACGCCCTTGCCGCCCCGGTCGCGGTAGCGTTCCAGCCGCCCGGCGACGGCGGCCGCGCCGTGGCTGTAGAAGCCCATGCGGTTGATGATGGCCCGGTCGGCGGCGAGGCGGAACAGGCGGGGCTGCGGATTGCCCGGCTGCGGTTTCGGGGTGACGCCCCCGATCTCGACGAAGCCGAAACCGAGGCCGAGCAGGCCGCGGACGACCTCCCCGTGCCGGTCGAAGCCGGCCGCCAGGCCGACCGGATTGGCAGTTTCGATTCCCGCCCTGCGCACGGGCAGCGCCGGAGGCCGCAGGCGGAGAGGAGAAAATTCGAGGAGCCGAAGCGCCATATTGTGCGCTTTTTCAGGCGGCAGCAGATGGAGCAGCCGGCTCGGTAACAGGGGCAGCAACGCGCTTACCTCACCCCAACTTGTGGCATGTGCATCACGGGAGCATACCATATGTCGTATTGATACGAATTTATACAAAAAAACGCAACTCTTCGGCGGGACCGATGCGGCCGCCGGTGCTCACAGGCCCGACAGATCGAAGTCGGCGATCACGGGCGCGTGGTCGGAGGGGCGTTCCCAGCCGCGGGCGTCGCGCAGCACCTCCGCTCCGGCGAGCGCGCCCGAGAGCGCGGGCGTCGCCCAGATATGGTCGAGGCGCCGGCCGCGGTCGGAGGCCGACCAGTCGCGCGCCCGGTAGCTCCACCAGCTGTAGAGCTTCTGATCCGGCGGAATGAAATGGCGCACGACATCGGTCCAGTCGTGCGACGCCTGCACCGCCGCCAGATGCTCCACCTCGACGGGCGTGTGGCTCACCACCTTGAGGAGCTGGCGGTGCGACCAGACATCGGTCTCCAGCGGCGCGATATTGAGATCGCCGACCATCACCCGGCGCGCGCCGTCCTCCTGCCGGTCCCGCCACCAGCCGGTCATCTCCTGGAGAAACTGCAGCTTGTGGGCGAACTTGTCGTTGATCTCCGGGTCCGGCTCGTCGCCGCCGGCCGGCACGTAGAAATTGTGGATCTCGACGCCCGCCACGGTGGCGAAGGCATGGCGGCCGTCCGAACGCCCGCACCAGTCGCGCGTGCCGCCCTCATCGATGGGCAGGCGGGAGAAGATCGCAACGCCGTGATAGGCCTTGATGCCGTAGAGCACCGAGTGGCGGTAGCCGAGCGCATGGAAGGGCTCCACCGGGAAGCGGTCGCTCTCGACCTTGACCTCCTGGAGGCAGAGCACGTCGGGCGCGCGTTCGGCGGCGAGCCGCTCGATGCTGTCGATGCGCAGCCGGACGGAGTTCACGTTCCAGCTTGCGATCCTGAGCCGGTCAGCCATTGAGCGCGGCCTTCTCGGCCTCGGTGTAGAAGGCGTCGGCGTGGATGTCTTCGGGGCGCATGTCGCGGATTTCCAGCATTTCGGTCGCCGCCTCGACCATCACCGGCGGGCCGGCGAGATAGGCCTTGCAGCCGTCGAGATCGTCGAAATCGGCCGCCACGGCATCGTGCACGAAGCCCGTGCGCCGGTCCGTGCCGCCCTCCGGCTCCGAAAGCACGATCTGGACGCGAAGCCGCTCGTGCTTCGACGCCAGGCCGGCGAGTTCTTCTTCGAGATAGACGTCGCGCTCGCCGCGCACCCCGAAATAGAAGTAGATGGGCTGCGGCATCTCCTTGGCGAGCGCCGTCTCCATGATCGCCTTGACGGGCGCCAGGCCCGAGCCGCCGGCAATGGCGAGGATCGGCCCGCGATGCGCCTCGCGCAGATAGGCGGCGCCGTAAGGCCCCTCGACTGCAACCTTGTCGCCCTCGGATATCTCGTCCCGGACGAAGTTGGACACCTCGCCGTCATCCATGGCGCGGATGTGGAATTCGAGCAGGCCGCCGCCGGGCCCGGACGCCATGGAATAGTCCCGCGCCGGCCGGCCGGCGAAGCCGAGCGAAGCGTACTGGCCTGCGGTGTAGGCGAAATCGACGCCCTCGGGCACAGCGAGCCGAAGCCGCACGATGTCGTGGGTCATCTCGGTGCGCTCGGCGATCGTCGCCTCGAAACGGCGGAGCGGATGGGCGACCATCTCCTCGTCATCGTTGAGCCAGGCGACTTCGAGATTTTCCCGGGGCATCGAGCGGCAGGCGAGCACGAACCCGGTCTCCTTTTCCTCCTCCGTCAGCGCGAAGTCGGAATAGGGCTTCATCTCGACGCTGCCCGCATAGAGACGGCTCTTGCAGGCGCCGCAATTGCCCGACCGGCAACCGTGCGGATAGGGAACGCCCTGCTCCAGCGCCGCCTCCAGCAGCGTCTGGTCGTCGTCCACCTCGACCGGCTCGCCCCACTGGGCGATCTTCACCATGCGTGTCATGGGTTGCGGGGCCTCTATTCCAGGGACTTGATGATGCCTTCGCACATCGCCTTGGCGTCGCCGAACAGCATCATCGTATTCTCGTTGAAGAACAGTGGATTATCGACGCCGGCATAGCCGCTCGCCATAGACCGCTTGACGAACATGACCATCCGCGCCCGGTCCACCTCCAGCACCGGCATGCCGTAGATCGGGCTGGAGGTGTCGTTGCGCGCGGACGGGTTGGTGATGTCGTTGGCCCCGATCACGAAGGCGACGTCGGTGGAGGGGAAGTCGCGGTTGATCGCCTCCATCTCGACCACCTTGTCATAGGGGACGTTGGCCTCGGCCAGCAGCACGTTCATGTGCCCCGGCATCCGGCCCGCGACGGGATGGATCGCATACCGCACCCGCACGCCCTCGCCTTCCAGCAGATCGACCATTTCGCGGAGCGCGTGCTGGGCCTGCGCCACGGCCATGCCGTAGCCCGGCACGATCACCACGGAGCCGGCATTTCTCAGCATGAAGGCGGCATCGTCGGCATTGCCCGCCTTCACCGGCCCCCGGTCGGCGGCTTCCCCGGTCGGCCCCTCGGTCTCGCCGCCGAAGCCGCCCAGCAGCACATGGGCGAGCGAGCGGTTCATGCCCTTGCACATGATGTAGGAGAGGATCGCCCCGGACGCGCCCACCAGCGCCCCCGTGATAATCATCAGCGGGTTGTCGAGCGTGAAGCCAATGCCGCATGAGGCCCAGCCGGAGGCCGAGTTCAGCACCGAGATCACGACAGGCATGTCCGCCCCGCCGATGGGAATGACCACCAGCACGCCCCAGATCAGCGCCGCGAGCGCGAGCGCCCAGAACAGCCCGGCCGTGCCCCAGCCGGCGAAGGCGAGCGCCGCCATCAGCACGATGAGGCCGACGAAGGCGTTGACCGCACGCTGGCCGGTGAAGGTGACGGGCGCGCTCCGCATCAGCCCGTGCAGCTTGGCGAAAGCGACGACCGAGCCGGTGAAGGTGACGGCGCCGATGGCGGTCGATGCCATGATCTCGACCAGGCTGTGGGTCGCGAGCCCGCCTTCGACCGGGATGCCGTAGAGGCTCGGGCTCTCCAGGGCGGCGGCGGCGATCAGCACCGCCGCGAGGCCGACCAGGCTGTTGAAGATCGCGACCAGCTGCGGCAGGTCCGTGATCTTGACCCTGAGCGCAATCACCGTGCCGATGGCGCCGCCGATGACGATGCCCCCCAGCACCAGCTCAAAGGTGACGATCTGCGGGCGAAGCAGCGTTGCGCCGATGGCAATCGCCATGCCGGCGATGGCGATCCAGTTTCCCTGGCGCGCGGTCTCCGGGGAGGCGAGGCCCCGGATTCCCAGGATGAAGCAGACGGCCGCCACCAGGTAGGCGAAGGATGCAATCGAGGCTTCCATCCCCTCAGTCGCCCTTCTTGCGGTACATCTGGAGCATTCTCTGGGTGATGATGAAGCCGCCGAAGATATTGACGGAGGCGACCACGACGGCGACGAAGCCCAGCAGCTTGGAGACGCCGAAAATGGCGGGGCCGGCGGCGATCATCGCGCCCAGCACGACCACGCCGGAGATCGCGTTGGCCACCGACATGAGCGGGGCATGCAGCGCCGGCGTCACCTTCCAGACCACGTAGTAGCCGACGAAACAGGCAAGCGCGAAGACGGTGAGGCCGAACAGCACCGGATCGGTTGCGGGCGCATCCGACTGGGCGGCCCGGTGGGCGAGGTCAGCCGCTTCCGCGGCCAGCCGCTGCGCTTCGCTGGCAAGTTCGCCGGCGCGTTCCGCCAGCGCCGCTGCGTCCCGGTCTATGATTTCAGCCATCGGAGGCTTCCTTCGGGCTCAGGGCCGTCGCTGACACGATCGGATCGTCGTAGTCGGGGGCGAGCGCGCCCCGGTCCTTGTCCACCAGCAATTCCACAAAATTGACGAGGTTGCGCGCATAGAGGGCGCTTGCGTCCTGCGCCACGCGGGACGGCAGGTCGCTGTCGCCGACGATGAACACGCCCGCCTCCTCGACGATGCGGTCCGCGCGGCTCAATTCGCAATTGCCGCCCTGGGCGACGGCGATATCCACAACCACGGAGCCGGGCGCCATCGCGCGCACCATCTCCGCCGAGAGAAGCCGCGGGGCGGGCCGCCCGGGGATTTGCGCGGTGGTGACGACGATATTGGTCCGCGCCAGCGTCTCGGCCAACTTGTCGGCCTGCTCGCGCTTGTAGTCCTCGCCCATTTCGCGGGCGTAGCCGCCTTCGTCTTCGGCAAGGCTCGGCTGCCTGTGGTCCACCTCGACAAAGCTGGCGCCAAGGCTTTCCACCTGCTCGCGCGCGGCCGGGCGCACGTCCATTGCGGAAACGACAGCGCCGAGGCGCCGGGCCGTCGCGATCGCCTGGAGACCGGCCACGCCCGCGCCCAGCACGAGCACCCTTGCGGGCGCGATGGTGCCAGCGGCCGTCACCATCATCGGGAAGGCGCGGCCGAAGAGGTCGGCGGCGCGAACCACCGCTGCATAGCCGGCGAGGTTCGACTGGCTCGACAGCGCGTCCATGGTCTGCGCCCGGGTGATGCGCGGCATAAGCTCCATCGCGAACGCCTCGACGCCCGCGGCCGCAAGCGCGGCCGGGCCGCCGTCATCGCCGAACGGCGCCAGCAGGCCCGCCAGCATCGCCCCGCGCTTCAACCGCTCGACGGCCGGCATCTGCACCGCAAGCACCAGGTCCGCCGCCTCAAGCGCCTCCGGGCCGATCCTTGCCCCGGCTTCGACATAGGCGGCGTCGGTGAAGCCCGCGGCTGCGCCGGCATCCGGTTCCACGCACACCTCGAAACCCATCGCCAGCAGGCGCTTTACGCTGTCCGGCGTCGCAGCGACCCGGCGCTCCCGCGGCGCGGTTTCCTTCGCTATCCCTGCAAGCATGCCCACTCTCCGAGCGCGGGTTGTTGCATTGCACAACGGGTTTGGCAAGCGTCCCTGTTGTCGCTAGGGTGGCTTCCTGGAGAGGTTCGTTGATTGTCTGTCGCCTGGTAGCCCTGCTGTTTGCCTGCGGCGCGTTGATCGCGCTCGGCGGTGATGTCTGGCAGGCGGCGGCCGGAGGGGGATGGCAGCCGCGGGCGCTGGGACAGATCTGGTTCCAGCTGGACGCCGGCAGCCTCAATCTCGTTCAGGCCGTCGTGCAGCGCTACCTGCATCCCTGGCTCTGGGACCCGGCCTTCGTGCAGGTTCTGCTCTGGCCGGCCTGGGTCGTCCCCGGCGCTCTCGCCATTCTGTTGTTTGCACTGTGCCGCCGGCGTCATCGGACGACGGGCGCGTTCGACTAGAAGGCAGCCCGGGCCGCCCGATACCAACGGCTTCGATCTGGGACTCATGTCTTCTTCACGTCGTGCCTGGAACAAGTCCGGGCATGACAGGAGGAGGAGCGGCGGTTGGGGGCGTGAGCGGCGGGGACCCCTGCGGGGATGTCATGAATTGTCATGTTTTTGCCCAGCGGCCCTCCCGCGGCCGGTGATTCGCGCGCCTCTTGCGTCACCCCGGACCCCGATCCGGGGTCCATGTCGTCATCCCGGACCCGATCTGGGACCCTGTCCCGCGATGCTGCCGCAGCCGGCGAGGAACGGGATCGACTGCTGAAGTTGCCGCCAGGGCCGTGGCTGGGCCCCGGATCGGCGCTGACGCGCCGTCCGGGGTGACGGCTGAGGACGGGGACCCCTGCGGAAGTGTCATGGAATGTCATGATGCGTCATGGTCGCGCGCGGCGGCTTCCTGTTTTTCGCGCTCCTCGCGTTGCCTCTGGCGTTCGCGCCATGCCTCAACCCGGGCGTGTCCAGAGGCGTTCCGTTGCGCTCCCCTCCCGCTTGGCGTTGGGGGAGGGCCTCTCGGCGCTGACGGACCTTTGCCGGGCTTCGCCCGCCGCTTCCGCTGGCGCGAAAGCGGCCCCCCACCCGGCCTCCCCCGCGAGCGGGAGGAGGCTTCGGGCGGCTCGCGGCCGGCATCGCCGCCAGTTCGGGACGGGGATCGGTTGCGGTCATCGGTGCCTCCTATGATGGTTGTCCAGCGGGACCGGGGCCCTGCTGTTTTTTGAAGGTTGTGAAGTCCTCGAAGATCCAGCGGTTCTTGAGGGTTTCGTAGATGATGGCGAGGAGCTTCCGGGCGGTG
>JAJEAZ010000504.1 GCA_022824105.1 Alphaproteobacteria bacterium | reverse complement strand
GTGAAGCGCCTGCTCGGCATCCCGGACGAATTCGCCGTGGCGGCCGTCGTGCCGCTCGGCAGGCCGGTCCGCCAGCTGACGAAGCTCCGGCGCCGGAGCGTCGCCGAGATCGCGACCCGCGAGCGTTTCGGCGGCGATGCGCTGACGGACGGCTAGGAGGCGGTTCGTGGCGCGCGGCGGCAAGATGCACCTGGCCCAGTTCCTGACGCACGGGCCCACCTACCACAGCCTCGCCATGTGGCGGCACCCGAAGACCGACCCCTCATGGGACTGGGCGCGGCCGGGCCTCTACGAGCATATCGCGCGCACCTGCGAGCGCGGCCTGTTCGACATGGTGTTCTTCGCCGACCTCAACTACATCTCGGACACCTACCAGGGCTCGCTGGAGCCCTCGCTGCGCTACGCCGTGCAGGCGCCCGAGCACGACCCGGTGCCGCTGCTCGGCTGGCTCGGCGCGGTGACGGAGCGCATCGGGGTCGCGGCGACCTTCTCGGTCTCCAACCAGCATCCCTTCTACGCCGCGCGCCTGTGGGCCACGCTCGACCACATGACCTCCGGCCGGGCCGGGTGGAACGTGGTGACTTCCATCAACAGCAACCAGGCCGCCAATTACGGCGTCGAACGCGAGGCGACGGAGCGCCGCTACGAGCGCGCGCACGAATATATGCAGGTCTGCCGCAAGCTCTGGAACAGCTGGGACGAGGACGCCGTGCTGCTCGACCGCGAGGGCGCGCGCTTCGCCGACGCCTCGAAGGTGCACCGGATCGAGCATGAGGGCGAGTTCTTCCGCTCGCGCGGGCCGCTCAACGTGGTGCGCTCGCCGCAGAACGGCCCGGCGATCCTCCAGGCCGGCACCTCGCCCGGCGGGCGCGACTTCGCCGCGCGCTACGCCGACGCCGTGTTCGCCATCCAGCCGCGGGCGGAGGACGCCGGGGCCTATCTCGCCGACATCAAGGAGCGCATGGCGGGTTTCGGCCGCCCGCCCGAAGCCTGCCGCATCCTGTTCGGCATGCAGCCCATCCTCGGCGAGACGGAGTCGGAGGCGCGCGAGAAGCAGGAGGAGCATAACGGGCTGGTGCCGGTCGAGGGCGGCAAGGCCATCCTCTCCGCCCATCTCAACATGGACCTCGCCGGGATCGGCGACGACGACATCATGCTGGAGCGCCCGGAGCCGGAGCTGGTGCGCATGCGCACCCGCTTCCGCAAGAAGGACGGCACGCCCATGACCTTGGCGGAGGTCGCGCGCCGCCACGGGCAGAGCGTGAGCCTGCCGCAATTCGTCGGCACGCCGGAGAGCGTCGCGGACCAGATGGAAGCCTTTTTCGACGAGGCCGGCGGCGACGGCTTCATGCTCTCCTCGATCTACTCGCCCGGCGCGATCGAGGAGTTCGTCGACCAGGTCGTGCCGATCCTCCAGCGCCGCGGCCGCTTCCGCACCGAATACAAGGGCCGCACGCAACGCGAATTGCTGGCGCAGGAGGATTGATGTCCACGGACAGGCAAAGTCTGGTCAAGGAAATCCTGCACTGCCTGAACGCCAGGCGTATTCGCGCCACTTACGGCGCCGTCGGCGGAGTAATCGGCGTTCATCCCCGAGGCGTCGGCAACCATCTCGGCGCCCGGCGCCCGGAAGCCTCATGGGTGGTGAGAAAGAAGGGCGGAAAACCCACCGGCTATGGGCCCGGTGAAACTCATCCCAAACTCTGTTGCCGCGCGCGGGTTATCGACAATTGCGATGATCTCGAAACCCTGTTGCAGCGCTGCCGTAACCGACAGTTGCCGCCATCCGCTGAAACGAAGCCGGAACGGTTGAATACCCCGTATAAGGCAGCTAGACAACTTCATCGCCTGTCGCTGAACAACATGGGAGACAGAACAGTGAATGAACGAGACCGGAATGAGATTAAGCGAGCCATCGAAAGTCTGGCTGCGGCTGACAGGATACTGGACGGCATCGAACCGCCCGATGGCGATTCGGTCCCGCCGTGGGTGGCCGCTCATGTTTGGACCTTCAGAGCTATGTCATTACTGATAGACACATTGAACGGAGTCGAGGAAGTAACTTTTTCGGATGATGAACAAGTTCCTGTAGCCGTGACTCAGCAGCCTTACTCTTATCTAGCTTCTGAATATAACGGTTGGTCGGAAAGGGCGAGGAAGATGGCGGAAGATCATGAGGGGCAGGCATGATCGAAGAGTTCGCGGAGCTGATTCGGTCGGAGTTCATGGGGAAGTCCGGGGCGGCCTTCCACTCAGGCCGTCTCGCCTTTTCGAGAAGCCGTGACCTGTATGTGCTGGGCCTCAATCCCGGCGGCGATCCAGAATCCCACAAGCACCTGACGGTCGAAGCCAACAAGAAGAAGGCGTTCGGTTCGGAAAGGAGTGACTGGTCCGCCTATCTGGATGAGAGCTGGGAGCCGGGGAACAGGGGAAAGTTGCCCCGGGGTCAGGCACCCTTCCAACTGGAAATGCAGCGCGTGATGGATTGTCTCGGTCTGGAACTGAGAGAGGTTCCAGCGAGCGACGTGTTTTTCCTGCGGTCCCGACAGGCCCACATGATCGACCCTGAGGAAAAGAAACGGCTCAGAGAGCAGTGCTGGCCGTTTCACCAGGAGGTCATCCGCCGCCTGGACATCCGCGTCATCCTTTGCCTCTATAGGGAAGCGGCTGAATTCGTCCGGGACAAGACTGGTGCCGACCGCTGTGTGGACCGGGCATTCGAGTTGTCCAAATCCGGAAAACGCAAATACTGGAGAGAGTGCTTCGAGGCTCCCGGCGGCCTCAAGGTCGTGCAGATTACCCGCCCGACGGGCATTCCCTGGGTGGGAAATGCCTGCGAACTCACGAAACGGGCGCTGGCGGGTCGAACCCGGTAGAGGCGTAACGGGCGGCAGCTTGACTTCGACCCACTCCGCAGGACAGGATGCCTCATGGCCGCACAGTTCGACACGCTCGCCGCCGCAGAGGCGATCGAGGACGCCGGCATCGACCGGAAAGCCGCCAAGATTCTCGCCGCCCAGCTCAGGATCGCCTCCGACGCCGGCGACCCGGTTGCGCGCCCGGAACTCGAAGCCGCGCTCGCCGTTCTCAAGACGGACCTGATGGAGCGCATGTCTTCCCTCGGCTGGCGGCTTGTCGGCATTGTGATTGCCGCCAACGCCGTCCTGCTCGCTGCCGTCAAGCTGATCCCCTGACCGGCCCGCCGGGTCCTGTCGGAAACCGGCGTCGCGACGGCGGCAGGACGGATGGAAAGCGGGGCGATCCGGTCCATGCCCTTCGTCGAAGCTGAGGACCTGCCGGCTGCCGGGCGGCTGATGGCGCTGGATGTCGGGGACCGGACGGTCGGGCTCGCGGTCTCGGACCCGGACCGGCGCGTCGCCTCCCCGGCGGGAACCGTCCGCCGCGCGAAGCGGTTTGCGGACACGGCGGCGATGCTGCTGGCGGCCGTGGACGAGCGGGGCGCGGCGGCGCTGGTCGTCGGCCTGCCGCTCGATCTCGACGGGCGCGAGGGCCGGCGCGCCCGGCAGGTGCGCCAGTTCGCCGTCAACCTGATGGCGCACCGCGACCTGGCCGTGCTGATGTGGGACGAGCGCTTCTCCACCAACGCCGTCGAGCGCGCCATGCTCGCCGACGACGCGAGCCGCCGCCGTCGCCGCGCCGCAAAGGACACGCTGGCGGCCGTCTATATCCTCCAGGGCTTCCTCGACTCGCTTCCGCGGTGACGCCCGCGCGCCGATTACAAGTCCTGCATATAGGTAAAATTGAAGGCGACGCCTTCGCCCTTCGCCGCGGCTGCGCCGTAGAGGTCGAAATCCACAGTGATGAGCGGGCGTTCGGTCGATATGGCTTCCAGAAGCGCGGCATCGCTCAAGCCGAGACGGGAGAACATGCGATTGCCGGCGGCGGTCGTGCTGGCGACGGTGATTTCGTCGGAGTTTTCGATGAGGGAACCGAGTTGTCGGAGAAAACGCGGACCGGACCGGTCGGCAAGGAGATTGGAGGTTTCCGTCAGGACATTCGGGGTAACGAAGACCCGCTTCATTCTGCCGACTATGCCCATGAGACGATCATAATCTTCCGCTGTGAACTGCCGGACTCGTCTGTGTTTTGGAATCGAACTTCGGTCGAGGCTGCCGACAACCATCAGCACCAGCAGGTTGGCGTCGATGAACGCGCCGGCAACCGGCATCGGTTCACTCAGCTGCGGGGAGTGAACGATGCGTCATGGATCTGACCTTGCCGGAGCCGTCGTCGATCTGGACTACCTTGAACGACCTCTTCCTCCAACCGGCGAAACCTGGCGGCAGGGCGCTTTCTTCGTCCCATTCCCTGAAGAAGCCGACCGTCACTTTCCAGGCGCCCAGCGCGTCGTCGAACACGACTTCCTCCAGGCCGATATGCCGGATGTCTTCGTCGGCATACAGGCCAGCGACGTGCGCCTTGGCCGTCTGCACGGCTTCCCTTACGTCCATCGGAGTCTCCGTTGCCGCCGCACACTATAGCGAACATGGTGGTTTCGGATACGGCGGCGATGCTGCTGGCGGCCCTCTGTATCCTCCAGGACTTCCTCGACTCGCTGCCCGGGTGAGAGCCCGGGTCAGGGATCGGAAATCAGCAGGTAGCCCCGGTTCTCGACGGTGTCGAAGGTGCGCATGGCGGCGATCAGGTCGGCCGCTTCCACCCAAACCCAGGGCGCCCGGTTCGGGTTCACATCCATGATGAGGAAGGAATCGCTGGCCCGGTCATAGGCGGCGAGCGGCGAGATGTGCCCGCCGCCCGTCTGGCCGAGCGCCTTGCGGGCGTAATTGACGAGCACATAGTCGTCGCGGGCGGCGAGGTTCCGCGCGAGCTCGTCGATCAGGGGCGCCGCCGCCGCGCCGTCCTCCACGACCCGCATCGTCACCGACAGGCCGTGCGCG
>JAJEAZ010000196.1 GCA_022824105.1 Alphaproteobacteria bacterium | reverse complement strand
CGCGGACGGACCGGAGAGCGCGCCGCCGCTCAGCATGCGCGTCTCGCCCACCGGCCGGGTCGCGGCGTCGAGGTCGAGGAACCCCTTGCCGTAGACATCGGAGTCGGCGTACACGCCCGTCCTGTCGGCGGTCGCCAGAATGCGCTCGACGATCTCGTCGTTGCCGAGCTGGCCCCGATAGTGCTGCGCCAGCAGCCCGATCCCGCCGGTCACGAACGGCGCGGCCGACGACGTACCGGCGTCTTCCAGGGTGAGGTAGCACTCCGCGGCGCCGTCCGCGCAATAGACGCTCGGGACGGGACCGGCGATGTCCACCCCGGGCGCGGCGAGGCAGAAATCCTTCGCGATGCCGCATCGGCTGGAGAAGCCCGCGATCCCGCCCTGCCGGTCGGTCGCCACCACCGCGAGCGAGTGACCGCGAAGCTCCGGGATGCGCACCGGAAGCCCGGCCGTGACGTCGACCGAGGTGGCCGACACGACCGAGCCGTCGGGATCGATCTCGCCGTTCGAGTTGCCCGCCGCCCAGACGTAGATCGTGCGTGCGCCGGCGGGGGTATGGGCTTGCGCGATGGCGTCGATCACGTTGGGAAAGCGCGCGCGCAGCGCCTCTGCGTCGAAGTCCTCGATGTTGCCGGGCAGCCCGAAGCTCGCATTGACCGCCGTCACCCTGCCGTTCAAACGCTCGAAGGCCGAGGCGAACTGCCGTTCGAGGCGGGACTCGATCCGGCGCTCCAGGTCCGCAAGGTCGCCGATCTGCTCAGGCGTGGGGTTCTCGCCGAGAATGTCCTCGATGATCGCGCCAACCTCGCGGAAGCCCACAGAGATCACGCCGGCATCGAACGCGACCCCATGGACGCCCGACGCGTTCCCGGCGCCCGCGTCCGGACCCGCCCGCCGGCCCGCCGCCATGATTCCGCCCACATGGGTGCCGTGTCCCAGCAGACCGAGACACGCGCCGTCGGGGGCGCGATCCTCGCAGGCGCCGAAATCGGGGTCGTAGCCCTCGACGTTGTCGGTTTCGAGCTTGCCCCGGAACTTCGGGTGATCCGGGTCGACGCCGCTGTCGACGATGCCGAGCGTGATTCCCTCGCCGGTCGCGCCGCGCGCGTAGGCGTAGTGCGCCTTGACCCGTTCCAGCCCGTACTGGTTGCGGAACTCCGGGTGCGCGGCATAGTCGTGCCGAAGCTGTTTCTCGGACTTCGGAATCCCGGCGTCGGGCGAAACCGGCGGCATGGAGTGGCGGACGCCATCCGCGCCGCAGCCCGAAAGAAGCAGGGCCGCTCCGGCCGCCAGTATCGCACGCTTCGGCATCCGGCCCCCCAACCCAGGCGATTCGAACCGGCCCGATGGTACGGCTCCCCGCACGTCTCCGGCAATCGGCAGCCGAGCAGGGTCCTGGCGCTTGGGGAGTCGCTGTCGATGATCGGCAAGCTGCTCGGTCACGACAAGATCGAGACGACTCCGCGCTATGCGCATCCGGCGCGGGATTCGATCGTGGGGTCCTCGGCGCGGGTGGCCGGCAGCATCGGAGCCGGCATTTTGGACCGGCCCCGGCCCCGTGCGACCGGGGCGGCTTGACCGGAGGGGCTGCGCCGGCCGGATCGGCGTACGTTGGCGACCGCTGACGGGTGCCGAAACCGGCGCGCGATTCGGTCATGCCGCCGGTTTCGGGGCGGTCGCGCGAATCTGGAGAAATTTTTTTGGGGGACTTTCGACGCCGGGAGCAGCTCCGGGACCCCTGGAGTATGATTCGGCCCAAATCCCCTACGGACGGCGGGTTGCAGGGCTCTGCGGCGGACCTAATCTTGTGTCCATGGCCGCGCCCGATAACCTCCATCGCGACCGCCGGGACGCCGATTGTGACCGGCTCACCGGGCTCCGATTCGCCCGTGCCGCCGCCCGGCGGCGGCTCCGGGAGCCGGGCCGATGATCGACGTCGAGCGGCTGCGCCGGGCGCTGGCGCTGGGGGCGCTGGGGGCGGGCCTGATGGCGCTGCTGCTGCCCCCGCTGGCCTTGCTGCGCCATACCGACGGCCACGACTGGTACGCCGCGCGCAAGGTGACTGTCGCGGAAGCGCTGATCGCCGTCGGCTTCGACGAACACGCGGTAACGAAGTACCGCCTGGCGGACGGCAAGACCGTGACGTGGCTCCGCGACGGTGTGGCGACCTACCCGCGGGCGCGGGAGTCGCGGCGTCTCATCCTCACCGTCATCGGCGACAACGCCCTGCTCGGCGGCTGCGCGGGCTTCGCGGTGCTGTTCGCGCTGACGGGCGTGCTGAACCTGGCGCGGCGGGAACCCGCCGGGGTATCGGGGACGCCCGCGCGCGGGTCTTCGGCCGGGGAGCGCCGGCCCGGCTTTGTCGAGGACGTTCCTCCGTACGAGCCGCGCGTTCCGGCGGGCGCGACGCCGGTGGCAGTCCTCCCGGCCCCGGGACCTGCCGTTCCGTCCGCCGCGACGGCAGGCGGGTCCCGCCCGAACGAGGCCGGCCCCTCGCCTGGGCCGGCGGTGTCGCAGAGCGGACAGCCGGCGAAGGCGGAGCCCGAACGCGCGCCGCGACGGTCGGCGGGCGCATCGCGCACCCGGCCCGCCCGCCGTCGCGGGCGCTGGTTCTGATGG
The DNA here is from genome assembly GCA_022824105.1 of Alphaproteobacteria bacterium. GTDB lineage: Bacteria > Pseudomonadota > Alphaproteobacteria > Bin95 > Bin95 > Bin95. The sequence continues at coordinate 233 of JAJEAZ010000196.1, read as the reverse complement.
TCGCCTCGATCGGCGCGGTGGCTTCGCCCGCGCAGGGCGTGAGCTACTACGAAAAGGACTCCTATTACGCGAAGGATTCCGACGAGCACAGGGCGGCGAGCGCCTGGGCCGGCAAGGGCGCGGCGGCGCTGGGACTGGAAGGCCGGGTGGACCCGGACACCTTCCGCGCGGTGCTGGAGGGCGAGGTCCCGGACGGCTCGGGCCGGCGCCTCGGCAAGCGCGGCAAGGAGGGC